>CAYQXW010000037.1:0-12458 GCA_964421615.1 uncultured Planctomycetales bacterium | reverse complement strand
GCATTCAACCGCTCTGCCACCCCACCACTAATATATTTTTATTATTTATTTAAAACAAAAATTTGATTAACTACAGACATAAATATGCTGTGTGCGCTATTATACGCGTTATTAAAGAAATTTACAAATGAAAATTTCAAGAAAATATTATTCATACACAACGCTAAAAAACCTAAATTAATTAAAAAAACCAACGAAAAACCAAAAATATAATTCGCTTTCAAATAATCGCTCTGCTTCCCTCTCATCGTCTTAGAACAAAAAACTAAATGCAAAGCTAATGAAAACCCAAAGAAAAACATAAAATAACTATCTAACCCATTAAATGGTTTTACCGCTTTCAACAAAGCATACAAAGAAACAATAACAATCGAATAAATCGGTAAAACATAAGGTGCAAATTTTACAAGAGGAGCAAAAAATTTAAAAACTATTTCTAATAACCTATGCCCTTTTTGATAAATTTTCGCCGCTTCAAAAATAAACAAATGCATTACTAAAAAAGTAATAATCCCCGCCCAAAAATCAGCTTCCAGCACCGGATCAACATTCTTCAACTCTTTCAAAAAAGAACCAATCCCAGAATACACTCCAATTAAAAAAATCAACCCGATACAAAGTTTTATAACACTAAAAATTCTATCTTTGTAATGGTTTAATTTTTCTTTTAGATTACTTACCCACCCAGGTTCTGAAGGAGGCGCATCTAAATCATCTCCAGCTAGTAACTCTGGAGGGATATCATCAGGTAATTCTCTCCTGCCCATTGAAATATCTCCTCAAGACTTCAGGAATAAGCACTGAACCGTCTTTTTGCTGATAATTTTCTAAAATCGCCACAACAGTCCTTGCTAATGCTACACCAGAACCATTTAGCGTATGAACGAATTCAACTTTTTTATTATCTTTTCTTCTGAACTTTATATTTGCACGTCTAGCTTGGAAACTTTCAAAATTGGAACAACTGGAAACTTCCAACCATTTATCCATCCCAGGCGCCCAAGCTTCAATATCATAACATTTCGCTGCTGCAAAACTAATATCCTGAGAAGTCAAAGCAATAATTCTATATGGCAACCCTAACGCCTGCAAAATTGCTTCCGCATTATTCAAAAGTTTCTCATGTTCATCATAAGAACTCTCTGGTTTAACAAATTTCACTAACTCTACTTTATCAAATTGATGCACTCTTATCAACCCTTTTGTATCTTTTCCATAAGACCCTGCTTCTTTGCGAAAACATGCAGTATACGCCGCATAATAAATTGGTAATTTATCTTCATCAATAATCTCATCACTAAAAATATTAGTTACTGGAACTTCTGCTGTTGGAATCAAATATAATTCCTCATCTTTAATTTTATACATATCATCTTCAAGTTTCGGAAGCTGGCCTGTACCTGTCATTGTCTTACGGTTTACTAAATATGGAGGAAAAATTTCTGTATAACCATGGTTAGATGTATGAAAATCCAACATGAAATTTATAAGTGCTCTTTCTAACTTCGCACCCATCCCCTTAAAAAGGATAAAATTAGATCCACTTAATTTTGTCGCACGATTAAAATCAACAATATCTAAATTTTGACAAATCTCGACGTGAGAAACAGGTTTAAAATCAAATTTTTTTGGTTCCCCCCAGCTACGGATAAACTGTGCTTTCTCTGGCTCGCCTAATGGTACAGAAGAATGTGGAATATTTGGAATTGTCAGTAAAATTTTATTTAAATCCTGGTCTTTAACCGCTAAATCTTTTTCCAAATTCCCAAGTTGCGCAGAAATTTCCCGCATACTAGCAATTTTTTCTTTAGCATCCTGTTTATTTTTTAAAAGCACGCTTATCTCATCATTCGCTTTATTCTGCTGCGCACGTAAAGCTTCAACTTCAATTAAAACTTTTTTACGGTCTTCATCAATTTTTAAAAGCGCATCTAAATCAAATTTTGAATTTCGATTATTAAGTGCCTGCCTTACTACATCTACATTTTCTCGAATAAATTTAATATCTAACATCTTATCTCCTAATTAAACTAACCACCTCCACCTTGGAAGTGGAGGTGGTAAATTACCCTTTTATAACTCCTAGCGGACGCATACGGCAAACACGTTTAGCTAATCCAGCATTTGCCACCACGCCTACCACATCATTAACATCCTTATAAGCTTCCGGCGCTTCTTCTACAATTGTACCACGACCTGACGCCAAAACAACAATTCCTTTTGCACTTAATTCTTTCAACAACTGATTCACATCTATTGACTTTAAAGCACCACTTCTAGATTTTAATCTTCCTGCGCCATGACAACAACTGCCAAAAGTTTCCTGCATCGCTTTATCAGTTCCTAATAACAAATAAGAATTTCTTCCCATATCTCCAGGAATTATTACCGGCTGCCCGATATTTTTATACTTCTGCGGAATCGCTGGATGATTAGGCGCAAAAGCACGCGTTGCACCTTTACGATGTACACATAATTTCATTTCTTGACCGGAAATACTATGTTTTTCAACTTTGGCAATATTATGCGCCACATCATAAATCAATGACATTCCTAACTTCTGCCAACCCAAACCAAAAAATTTCTCAAAAACTTCACGCGTTAAATGCATTAAACATTGGCGATTCGCCCATCCATAATTCGCCGCACATTTCATCGCCGCAAAATATTCTTTCCCCTCGTGCGAATCCATCGGCGCACAAGCAAGCTGCCGATCTGGCACATTAATCCTATATTTATCTAAACACCGAATCATACTTTTAGTAAAATCATCACAAACCTGATACCCAAATCCCCGTGAACCAGAATGAATCATCACCATAATCTGCCCAACATCCAACCCAAGCAAATCACACGCATCCCGATTATAAAGCTGGTCAATAACTTGAATTTCTAAAAAATGGTTTCCAGAACCTAATGTTCCAGACTGCGCTTTTCCACGTTCATAAGCTCTATCAGAAACTGCTTTAGGATCAGCTCCCTCCATCGCCCCATTTTCTTCCATGCACTCTAAATCATCTTCAACGCCAAAACCATTCTCAACCGCCCAACGTGCACCTTTGACTAAAATCTGTTTTTCTTCCTTAGCGCTAACTCTAATATCCCCTTTTGATCCAACTCCCGTCGGTATATCAGAAAACAATTTATAAGTTAAATCTTTTATTTTGTCTTTAATATCTTCATACTGCAGATTTGTTTTAACTAGCCTCACTCCACAATTAATATCATATCCTACACCTGCAGGAGAAATCACTCCGCCATTTTCTAAATCTGTTGCTGCCACTCCACCGATAGAAAAACCGTATCCCCAATGTATATCCGGCATCGCCAACGAAGCATTTACAATCCCAGGTAAAAACGCAACATTCGCAACCTGCTCAGGGGCTTTATCAAATTTAATATCTTTGATTAATTTTTCATCAGCGTAAATAATTCCATCTACCCGCATTCCCTGCTTATAGTTTTTAGGAATTCGCCAACGGTACTCATCAATTTTTTCTAATTTTCCAGACCAAATATCATTCATAAAAATTTTAACTTGTAGAAAAACAATCTAAACATCTAAAATAAATTGCGCCTGATAACCTGATTTATTCTTTTTAATTTCTAATTCGTGATAAGTTACAGCTTTTACTTCTGTTTTTATTATAAAATCAGAATTTTTCTGCGCAAAACATACTGCTTCAATCTTTGTTTCATCAAAATAAACAATTTTAAAATCAACAAAAACTAATTCTCTAGTCGCAAAATAATATAAAAGCTCATTTAACCATTCAACTAATAAAGTTTCTACATCCTGTGAGCTTTTCTTGATTTTAATTTGTTTTATAACTCTATTCTTAGAATTATTAGGTTTAATTTCTGCAATAATATCAAAAAGCGCTAAAGCAGAATTAATAAATAAATTCTTTAAAGAATTGGATTTTACTTTTAGCTTAAAATCAGCTGTGTGATCAAGTAATTGATAATTTTTTTTAGTCACAATAAATAATTATAACGGTTTTTGGGGATGGTGTAAAGATATGATGATTTTTACATTGTTCCTCGCGTAATCGCTCGTAAATTCTCTTCGACAATTTATTTCGCACGCTTCGGAACCAAAAATTTCGTCTTAATATTGAGCTTTTCCCTTGGCTAAACGCTCAAAAATCTCTCGGCAAAAATCGCCTCAATATTTTCTTCGCAGCCTGCGGGATGATTTTGATTTTGCTGAGCAAAATCAAAATCTATGAGCCGCCTTGGAATCGAACCAAGAACCTTGACCTTAAGAGGGTCCTGCTCTACCAATTGAGCTAGCGGCCCGAAATTATTGAGAATTCATTTTAACCTAAAAGCTTAGTATTTGCAAATAAAATTATCTAGAGTAGACTAAGCTCCAACGCCTACTAAAACTTTTTTTAAATCTTTTACTGCCATTCCTGACTCTAAAACAAGCATCATATCTTTTAAAATAGGATTGGTCTTTCTACTATTTTCTTCATCTATCTGCATAATCTTAGCAATACAATCCACAGTTAAATCTAAATGCGCTCTATCTGTATCTTTTAAACAAGTTGCCTGCACATATTCTTTAATTTTTTCAACTGATGGCGTAATCCCAGCATCAACCATCTTATGCAACTCCTGAATCTTCTGGTCTAAATCAATTCCTTCTAACTTACTCATCAAAAACATTTTGTTTCCACTACCAGCAATAGCTAAATTACTTACAGCCTGCTGCGTAACAATCGGTAAATTACCAAAATAAATCCCACCGACGTTTTCTTTCTTATCACCACCATCAGCGTACACACCTTTTATCGCGCCCATAGGAATTAATGCTCCGCTATCCAAATTTACCCAGTAAACTCCTGCTCCATCCAAAAGTATATTAGTAACTCGTCCCACATAATTTTCATTACCGTTGTTATATAAATCAGCAACAATTCTTACAACATTACGATTAGCCATTTCCCAACGTAACTGTGTCACCTCTGTCGGCTCATTTCCACCGTCGGTTCTTATTTGATTAACTGCTAAAACTTTCTTCATATTAGTTTCAAAACTAGGCAACAGATTATCTAAATACTTAGCAAATTCATTTTTAGGGATCTTGTATGCAATTATATCTTCACCGTTTTTTAAAATACCTTGAGTTTCATAACCACCTGAAATAATAACTATGGGAATACCTTTACCAATTTCTTTTCCCCTTACAACTTTAAGCGCAAGATCCTCCCCGTTTCTCAAATCTTGAAATTCTTTACCCAAATCTCTATCAGTGCTAATTAACACCGGAAGTTTTACATTCTCACCATATAATGCCGGAAACAATTGATCACCCCATGCTTCCTTTAAACTTCCTACTGCCACAACAGAAAAACCTTTTCCTCTATAATAATTTGCAATGGCAAATCTAACCTGCACATCATCTTCTACAACTAAAACAGTCCCTTTTGAATATACTACCGGATTAACTATTTTTTCAACTTCCGTTCTTTCAAAAATAATCTGCGGATTTATTCCAATATTTTTGGCAATACTCAATAAACCCATTAAAAAATCTTTAACAGCAATAATTCGTTTTTTTCCATTCGGATCATCCAAACGCTCAATAATCTGCTCAATACTTAAATCATCTTGAAACTCATATAAATCATTTTTTATCATATTTTTAAAATCATGAGAAAAGGCAGAATTCTGAGGTATCAAAGTAATATTAGCAGTACTTTTAAAATAAAAAATATTTATAAAACTTTGTACTATAGAAAAAGAATTCTCAGTATATACATAATTATTACAGAAATTAATTAAGTTTTCTTTAGTAATTCTACCGTTTTTTATCTGCAAAATACCCAAATAGTAACTTATTCTTTTTAAAAAAGTTTTTATACTTTCCTCTTGTGATTTTTTAACAACGTCTAAATCTTTTTTATCAGAAACAATACTTAACAAATTACGAAAATGATCAATTTCAGTATAAGAGAAAGGATCTCGTACAGTTATCCAACTATGCATAAAATTTAAAGCCAAGTAATAACTTACAGCTAAATCATCGTCAATAAATTTTCTAACCTGCTGATCTGTAACATCTCCACCGTCGTTTCTTATTTGATTAGCAGTTAAAACTTTCTTCATCTGCATATTTAAACTAGGAAGTAACTCATCTAAATATTGTGCAAAATCGGTTTTTCTCTTAACACGCACTACCGAAATCAGTTTTCCTGAACTATTTGCCCCATTTACTTTACTCAAAAATTCTTCACTATCCCTAAAATTACCATACCCTGACACATTTGTATTTATACTAATTAAAACTGGCAATTTAGAATTACCATATAAAGCTGGTGACAAATTGCTATACCACGCTTCTTTTAAGCTTCCCACAGCCATAACCGCAAACCCTTTGCTGATATAATATTGCGCCAGCTTAGCCCTAAAATCAAAATCATTCTCAATTACTAACACTGTACCTTTTGTAGAATCCTTTGGGTTTAAAATTTCTTTATTAATATCAGATTCTTCTATCTTTACGCCAACAGATTCAACGATTACTTTTAATGTATTCAAATATTCATACGCAGATTTTTCTATTTCTTCAATTCCAATCAAATCTTTTGGTAATCCTTGCCACCCACTACGGATTAAACTAAAAAATAAATCATTTTTTAACCTGTATGAAAAATTAGAATTCTGCAAAGAAAACTTAGCAATATCTTTTGTCTTAAAGAAAAAAACATCAACAAATCCCTGAAATAATGAATAAGATTTCCCGGATTTATCATATTCCCTACAAAAGTCTTTTAAATTATTTTTGCTTATTGCTTCTTTTCCAACCCCAATCGTATTCAATTGATAACTTATTCTCAATAAGAAATTTTTCACTGACTCTAATAACTGCTTATCCGCATCATTCAATTTCTCTTGATTAGCAGTAATTTCAGATAACCTACTTCGCAACTGATCTATTTCTCCTCGAGAAAAAGGATTACGTTCAACTTTCCAATTACGCGCAAAATCCAAAGCAAGAAAATATCCCAAAGCAGAATCACTACTAATAAAATTTTTCATCTGCTCATCGGTAATCTGCCCGCCATCAGTTTTAAATATAGGATTTACTATACTAAAACTCCACTCATTCCAATCAATTTTTTGCTCCGAATTAAAATTCCATAATGGCTGCTTAACACTTTCCACACCTTTTTTTCTCAATTCAATTGATGACAAAACTACATCGCTATAAAATGGCTTAGCAAAATCCATTACTTTTTTACCATTTACTTCAAATAACTTTAACCCGGATAATTGTGTTTTAATTTTCCACCATTGGCCGCTATATAAATTTTCAGATAAATTTTCTAAGTTCAACTTAGGATTCAATGCTTTACTAAGAACCAATATCAACTCTGCTGATAAACCATTACTCGATAATTCATTAGCTACTATTAAAGCATGTAGTCCAGATTCAATCTGTTTAATTTCTCTAACCGATCCATTAACAACTGCTTTATTCTTTAACGTAATTGTTTTCTTTCCGCCATCATTCTCAGTAAAATAAGGGTTATTATATTCTAAACTATTCATAATATCGCTTAAACTATCGCCTTCATCAAGTCTACGATAAGCAATTTCATCTCTTTTCTCTTTAAGCAACATTTTTTCATACTCTAATGTATACAAAGGACTATCTTCAATATCTCTTAAACTACTACCGCTAGCAATAGCTCGTCTTTTTCTTTTCTCTAAATGTCTTTTAATTAAATCATTATCATAATCTTCATAATATCCACCATCATCAGTTTTTTTACCGTCAGTTCTTTTAATTTTTCTGATCGGATACAAATAACCGTCAATTAATTCCTGCGCCCTATAACTTTCCATATGAAATTCTCTAACCGCAGCTTCTAAAATTTCCAAATCGCCGTCCCAAAGATCAGGAACTCCTTGGGCTAAAGAATAATTTTCGTTTCTTAATAAAATTTCAAACAGCTGACTTTCATATAAAAATATCCCACCATCATCTAAACGCAAATTTTTCTTCTTATTCACACTATTAAGCTGCTGCGCTTTAAAATCAGCGTCCAAAAGTCTTCGTGCAGCTTGCTGTTGATAATTTGTACCTGTTCTGCTTAAATTATCTAAAAATAATTTATCCCCTGGCTCAAAATTCGGTGCATACCCCGGACCAATCCAAAGGTTACGAGATTGAATTCTAGTTAACCTCATATCTTCCCAAGAACCGCCACCATCCTCATTTTCATTCACAAGGACAACAGGATCAATGAAATTTATTTCCCATTTATTCCAATCGATTATTTCATTATCTTTAATATCCCATAAATTACGGACTAAATTTTCATCTTTAATATTTTCTAACTGAAAAGAAGATAAAACAACCTCCCGATAAGAATCTTTTAGAAACTGTATCTGTTTTTGACGGTCTTTTGCCAGCCACCATCTAGAAACAAATTGTTGTTCCAAACTTTGCCATATCATTTGACTATCTATTTTAGACGCTTCAATAAGTATACTAATTTTCGGATTAACCGCTTTTTGTAAAATTAAACTTAAAACCATACCTGGATAGTATCTTGAAGTTCTGCCATCAGATAATAATTTTTTCAAATCACTCGTAAGCAAATTAACTTCTCTTACTGACATTTTAACTTGCTTGCCGTTTTTTAAACTCAAAGTTGTTTCTCCACCATCTTCAGCATCGATTTTGGCTCTAAATAATTCTAACGTTTTATTTACAACAGCTTGGACTTCTGCTAACTGTTCACCATTTTTAACTTCAAAAATTATTGAAGGAGTACCTGCTTTTGCCATTCTCACAATATTAGAAATTCCATAAACATACGTAGCATCATCAACTGTAACCCCAGGCTCAATTTCTCTTGTACCTAAACCTTCTCCATAAGTATTTGTATAAACAACAGCGATATTAAAAACATTCTCTGGATGGGACATAATCGCTTCAATTCCAGTATGTGCCACTCCCGGCAATGCTAATAAAGGAGCTGTAATATTCTTATCTGCAAAAGTATCCACAATTTTCTGCGCAATCTGGCTGATTAATTTATTATCATTATCCACTTCCATATAAGTCAAAGGCATATACATCAATTTATCTTTTCTATCCTGATACATTGAATAAAAATAATCTGCTAAATTCTGCGCTAAATCTTTATTTTTGAATTCAACATTACTACCTTTATTCACCGCTACAGAAACCTGCATTACAGAATTTTTCTGTAAAACAACCTGCTTATCTAACGTCTGCAGCTCTTGTGCAGCAGTAAAACTTCCTAACTCTTCTGAAATATCAGAACGAGAAAATGCTTCATCTATTATAGAAACTTTACTCCCACCAGCTTCACCAAAATCACTCATCAAAACACTTTTTGCAGTTGAACGGATTAAATTTATTACAATTTCATTTGCGTTTAGATTCATCTTCTTTGCTAACTCATCATACGCTAAAACGAATGCGTCGAATTCACTTCGATAATCAGAAATTTTCACATCTTTCTTATCTAAAGTTTCTGCCGCAGCTTTTGCTTCACTTTCTTGTTTCTGGTTAATTTTATTTAATACATCATCAACGCTAATTCTAATATCACTTATTCCAGATGCTTTTTTATCTTTAACGATATCAAATATTGCCGCAGTAATTTCACGCACAAGTTTAACCGCTGGGTTGGAATTTGCATCCTGGTTAGTAATATATGTAAAATAAACAACCATATCCTGCATTAACGCACTTAATTTTGCAGTAGATTGTAAATTCATTTTTATATCCGCAGTCAAATCAACTGTCAAAACCATTGCAGGAATACCTTTTTTATTAAGCTCGCGAACATATTCTAAAGTTTTATCATAATCCTGTGATGCTCTGTTTAACAAAAATATCGGCATCTGAGTTTGACTTGCTTTTTCAAAAATAACTTTATACCTATCTTGATCCGCCTGTAGAGAATAAATATCTAGAATATTATTATTTGTTCCACCTGCAATAATTTTGTTGCCTCCCTCATTCAATAACTGAGACAACTCTTTAGCTGAATATTTCAAAGTTTCATCATAAACAACAGAAAACTTATTTCTCGCCCCTGCTCTCTGACGATAAAGCATCTGCGCTAATTCTACAGCTTCACTATTACCTTTAGCATAATTAAATCTTACATTCGCTTCCATAAGTGCATTAACATAAACCTTAAGTAATCCACGAGCCCTATTAATATCTTTCTCTCCTCCAGCTAAAGCTAAATACAACGGCAAATAAGTCATCAAAGTCTTACGGTTCATTTGTCTTCCGCCAATATCTCCTGGAGTATTATCAATAATATAAACTGCAGAATCTGCATCTTTGCTTAGTTTTTCCGCAGCAGATTTTAAAGTACCGGAATTTGCCGCGACTATTCTTTGTTTAAACCTATCACTAGTTGCATTAAAAAAATCTATAGTCTCCTTGGTACTTCCAGATCGAGACATTTCAAAAACCAAAGTATTTTCACTATTAGCTTCTTGTGGAATTTTATTCAAATGCGCAGGATTATTCACAACTATCCATTCAACTTTTTTAGCTCTGGATTTTAAATACTGGTTAACGATATAAGCTAACTGATGAGAATACATTTCATTAGCGCCGATACCAGAAGTAAAAATATATTTAACTTTGTTTAAATCTACTTTACTTAAAAAATTATTTTCGACATTCAACAAAATATCAGCTAAATCATTCTCTACAGCTTTTACACCTTCCACACCTAAAAATCTTCCTACAAAATTCAGCATATTATCTCTAAAAACAAAAGGAACATTTGCAGCATCAGAATGCATCAAATTCAAATAATCCTCTATTTCTTTAGATGGAGTATAAACATTCTGGTCTATTTTATTTATACCTTCATTGCTTATAAAAACACCTGAATTTTCTGCATTGCCTGATTTAGGCGCTTGAATGTTCGACTGGCGAGCTCTAAAATTTGCTGCAATAGATTTAAAATAATTAATATTATCCATTACTTTCAAAACTGAATCTACTGAACTAGATTTACTTAAAGATTTTAAAGTTTTTACAAACGCCACCGGATCAATCGCAGTCTTAAAAATCTGAATCGCCCTTGGATAATCTTTAATCCCCAGCATATTCATTAAATAATTTATCTCCTGCGCAAAACCTTTAGCCTCAATAGAATCCAATTTTCCACCATCAGCATAATTTAAAACGTATTTCTTCATTTCATCAGCTTTTTTTGCACCAAAAGCTTCTTTTAATTGTTGTTCCCTAATAGGTTTTAAATTTTTGTTCTCTTTTGAAGGAACCCCAAATTTAACTAAAGTATTTCCAATATAATTCACCCAAACATTCTGATTTACATCAATATAAAAACCTTTCAATCCAGCATTCAAAAGCGGTAAAGTCCAAACAATTTTAGTAGTATCTATATTAATTCTACTCACAGAATCAAACATAAATACTAAAATATCTCCATTTGGCAACTGACGTATCTCTCTAAAATCATCTGTACTATCAATAATATCTTTTACTTCTCCATTACGAAATTCTACAGAAATTTTATACTTATTGGCATCATCATCATCATCGGTAGCTTCAGTTAAGACTAACTTCCATGCTTTCCCGTATTTATCAATATATAAAGATTCATTCTCAGATTGAGTATCAAACAAACGTATTCTAAATAACCCAGGAAATTCTTTAAAAGGTCCTACTTGGCCAATTTTTTTTCTCAGCTGCTTTTGAAAATCATCTGAATAGTTTTCAATTTTATCTATTTCTAAAATTGCTAAACTTTTTGATTTATTATCTTCAATATTCTTAATTGTTTGTATATTTTCTTGCTTGTAAAAATTATTTAAAGCGTTCTCTATTACTTTTTTCTGTAATTCCAAAAGTTCCAGCATCTTTTTCTGCCTCTCAATGACTAATGCGTTATAATAATTTTGGGCAGGATCATTACTAAGCTTTTTTTTGTTTATAAAATTATTTGTCTTTTCCAATAGAAATAAATTACTTTTAAGTAATTGCAATCTAACATTTATCCTATGCAAAATTCCATACTTTAAAGTTTGCATACTAGCAAATCTAACATTATAATCTTCATTTTCCAAAAGCTTAATTAAAGCATTCGCTTCATTCACACCACCGGTATTTCTTAAGGCTAAAATTATTTCCATTCGTAAATCCACGTCATTTACAAGAGACATAAAAGCTTCATTTACTCTTGCATCATCAACATCACTTAAGACTTTAATAAGTAGTGATAGATTAGTATCTTTATTTTTTTCTTGAAGCAAAAGTATAAGTGGCTCTAAAGATTCTTTGGTTTTAATATTACTTAAAGCTATAATTGCACTATCCCTAACATTAGCTATAACTTTACCACTTAAATTTGATTTATACTTTAGTAACTTTGTTAAAGCCATAATAACGCTAGGAGTATTTAATTTTCTTA
>CAYQXW010000036.1:4588-12640 GCA_964421615.1 uncultured Planctomycetales bacterium | reverse complement strand
AAATTTGCTGCAGCACCAGTTCCCGCGGTTTGAATATTATTATAAATAGACATACCTCTTAATAAATCTTCCGGAGACCGCGCTCTACCGCTTGGCCCAAAGAAAAATTCATTTGAATCTGTAGCAGCATGCACAGTTATACCAGAACCCGTATCAATTCCATAAGCATCAAAAATTGCTTTAATAATAGAAAGCATTGCATTTGATGTACAAGTTAAAGTATCAACAACTAAAACAGATTCATCAATTGCATCTCTTCCTGTTGAATACAACGCTTCTTTAACTGAATCTGCAGAATATCCTGCTTCAACCATTAACTTTTTCAAATCTCCATTAATAGGAGATGCCGCTGCAATCGGAATTCCACGTTTTAAATAAGGAAGATACTGTGCAATAGTATCTGTTTCTTTTGCTGGACCATATTTAGCTATAACATCTACAGCCAATCCTTTCGCTTCTAAAAAATCCATCATCTGATCGCCGTTATATTCACCAGAAAAAACTGGAATAGTCATAGCTGGTCTGCCTAAATCTTTGGAACCTGGAACAAATAATGCTTCCACTTCTTTTTTAGCATCGCCTTCAAGACCATTAGAAATTTTGCCTTTTGCTGGAACTAAACCTTCTACCTTATAAGGAGTAAAAGGACCATTTAAATGGGTATTTAATTCTACTAATTGCTGGACAGTATAATCTTTCTTGCCTTTTAACATTTTAAAAGCCACAATTTCCATTGATGGCTCATAATTTTCCATTAAAGCGTTGAAAGCACCTGCCCAAAAAATTAAAGCATTCGCTGCTGTTACTACTACTTTGGTTTTTGTAGCAACTTTTTCAAAAGCACGACCGAAACCTTTTTTCTCAGCCGTTTTCTTAAGAGAATCTAATTGTGCGTTGTTTAATCTATGCACAATTCTTTTCATCTGCATATAATCATCAGTTGATTGAAAATTTTCTATCTGCCATAAAACAGAATTTAATTCTGTTTTGGTTAATTTCAAAACTTCACCTTGTTTCCATGAATTCAACTTGCCTAAAACATTACTGTAAACTTTGGCCATTTTTAAATCTGTTTTACTTGCAGCAATTCCACCGTCAGTTGTACCAGCTTCGCTTAACATTTTATCAAGAGTCACTGAATTTCCAGTAGAAACTGCTCTCAAATTACTATAAGCAAAACTCTGTGCAACTCCTAAAACCGGACCATTGCTTAAAGAAAAACATAGAACTAACAACCATGCTATCATCTTTCTGCAATTTTTCCTCATAAGCCCCCCTGTTTTACAAAAAATTTTTATCAAATTGCATGTGTAAATATTTTTTCAAATACTTACACATGCAATCACTAAAAAATTAAACTTTATCCATAAACGCGGAAACTACTACTCTATCTATAGCAACTTGATCTGCAACAGTTTTAGAAACTTCCAATTTCTGGCTTGGATCAGACAAATCCAATTTGCCATTAACTTCTGAAAGTTTAGTCAACATTGCAGTTTTTGTTGCATCATAAGTTTCCTTAGTAATAACATTTTCTTTTGCAAGTTTTTCATGATAGCTGCTCAAAGCTTCCTTAGTTGTACGTCCACCGAATAAATCCTGGATAACTTTAGCTAAAGCTAAAGGAGCAACATCATCAGCTACAACTTCTGCAACGCTATTATCTGCTACAACATCTTTAGAAGTTCTTGCTAAACGGATATCTTTACTTTCAACTCCGATTGCAGCTAACTTTTCTCTAACTTCCTGTTCTGTTTTACCAATAACAACATTGCTACCAAGATCTTTTTCCAATAATATCTGCACGCCAGCTGCTAAATCACCGTAAACACCAATTTTCAAATTACCGGAAAATTTCTTTAATAGTTTCAAAGAATCTGTAACTGCACCCAGTTTGAAAAATTCTGGAGCAAGTATAATTGCTTTTGGAGATTCTTTGCTTGTTGCCTGATTCACAAAACTAGAAGATGCATTAATAAACTCTTCGAATAAATTCACTTTCTGAGCCTTAGAAATTTTGGATTCAGCATAAGTGAAAGCTCCCAACAAAGTTGGATTAGTCTTCAATCTATTTGCTAAATTCAAAGTTTCATCAGATATACTTCTAACTGTTTCTGGTCGAGCTTGAACCAAAGTTTCTGCTCCACCGTCAGCAACAACTGCCATAGGAATATTATTTCTTACAGCAGCATTGGTCCAAACTTTTTGAGAATTAGACCAAGCTTTCTCTTTTCTTTCTGCAGCAATCTGAACATATGGACTATTAAAATCCTCTGCGAATATATAGGATAAATAACGTGCCTTATTTTCAGTAAAGAAAGAAACACCAGATTTTACATACTCATCAAGCAACAAAACATTTGCCATGATATTAATTTCCATACCAACATTAAAACCCTTCTGGCCTGGGACTAAACCTGCATCTTTAATCATTGCAAAAACTTTATTAACTTCATTTAAAGTACGAACTAAATCCAACTTCATACTGATTTTTCCATTACCTTCTTCTACTGCTTTTTTCAAACCCGCTAACTGCCAGCTAAAAAACTCTGCATATTCAGTATCAACAACTCTAGCTAAACCATTGAAACCAATCTGAGGATTCTCATCAAAAGATTCATATTGCTGACCATCTTTCAAAACTTCATAAGCTGTCTTCTGGGAATCATCAGTAGAATATACAACATTTCCATTTTTTGCTTTTGCCATTAACGCTTCATAAACTTTATCTGCAACATACTGCTTAGCAGATTTACCACCTAACATTTTAGCTATTTCTTCTTTCAATGCAGCATCAGTAATTTCACCTTTTTCATATTTCAAAAGAGTTAACGGGTGAATACCGATATCTTTGATAATACTTGCAGCATCTACTTCAGAAGTTGTTAAAACATTAGGAGTAGCCATCTTTAAAGTTGACGGCATAGCAAACCCTTCAACTTCTGGATTGAAACCACCTTTTTCCTGTAATGATTTTTCTACTCCAGCAATTACATTTACAACTTTTTTATAAACTTCTGGAACTACACCGACGGAATCAATTCCAACCTCAACTAAGAATCCAGCAAATTCTGGATCATTAGAAGGTCTCTGACCGCACAACCCAGTAGTAATTCCGAATTTCTTTGCTGTCTTAATTACAACTTCTATCGCTTTTTTCACTGCTGGATCTGTCTCATTGAAAATCGGCTTCATCTTTTCATTATCACGCCCCAAAGCCAAAGTAAACTGAGTCAAATCATTTGAACCGATAGACATAAACGCTTTTGTTCCATATTTCTTAGCTAACTCTGATAATTTTGAAAATAACTCTTCAGCTAAAATAACGTTTCCGGAAACTTCGACCATAATACCAAGCTGAGCTTTATTTTCTCCGTCGAACAATCCATATTTTTCCATCAAAGCAGCTGCTTCTTCCATTTCTTCTACTGTTCTTACAACCGGAAACATAACATCAATATTCGGCTGTAATTTTCTTGCTTCTGCAATAGACTGCAACTCTAATTCAAACGCATCACGATATTCACCAGAAAGCATACGATAAATACCGCGGTTACCCATCATCGGGTTATTTTCATGTTTTTCAAAAGCAGGTCCGCCGATCTGATCTCTATACTCGTTAGTTTTAAAATCAGTAGTACGGAATTTTACTCTTTGACCATCTGTTTGCGCATTTGCAATCAACGCAATAGCCAAAGCAAGTTTGCTTTTATAAAATTCACGATAACTAGAATAACCGTTGATTGTACTTTCAATCGTCGCAACCAACTCTTTATCATTCATTACTTTTTCTTCAATATATTTCTTCTCTGCTTCATCCTTCCATGCTCCTGCCTTATATTTGTCATAAGACAAACCTGCTAAAGGATGCACTAAGATTTCCATTGTATCAGTAAACTCTTTACGCAATAAGCTTACACCATAATGTGATGCAAACTTAGAAAAACCTGACACGCTCATCGCTAAAAATGGATTCGCTACAATAACACCTACTTTAGTATTAATTACTGGTAAATCTGGGATATAGGTATTATCATCAAGTTTAACTATTTTTAAAGCTCCTTCATAAACTTTACCGTTATTTGCTTCAAGAGTAACAACTTGCCCTTCTTTTAATGTAGAAGTCGCTTTACTTGTACCAACAACTGCAGGAACTTTTAACTCTCTAGCAATAATTGCAGCATGACAAGTCGGACCACCCTCATCAGTAATAATACCTGCTGCTCTTTTCATTGCAGGAACCATATCCGGCGTAGTCATGGTAGTAACCATAATATCGCCTTTTTTAACTCTAGCTAACTCTCTAGCTAACGCTGGACCTTCTTTAGAAGAATCAACTATAACAACTTTTCCTGAAGCTGCTCTTGCACCAGTAACACCGCTTAAAATAGTTTTTGCTTTTGCAGAAACTTCTTCTGGAACAACTGTGTTATCAATTTTAACTGTATTTGGATCAGTTTTTTCCCACTTATTCCAAACTGTTTCTGGTCGAGCTTGTAAAATATGAAGCACTCCATTCTCATCAAATGCCCACTCAATATCCATATACATACCATAATGCTGCTGGATAGCTTCACAAGCTTGTGCAACCATTTTTACTTGTTCATCAGTTAAAGCAAATTGATTTCTCTCTTCTGTTAAAGTATCAACTTTTGCAATTCCTTCATCTTTCTTAGCATTTTGCTTATCTGTAGGAACAATTTTTATCAACTTTGTTCCAAAATCACGACGCAAAATTCTAAATTGTTTATCTAAAATCCAGGTATCAGGATTTGCTGCACCGCTAACAACCGCTTCACCTAAACCATAAGAACCATCAATTTTATAAACTGGAAAACCTGTACCGACATCAACGGTAAATGCTGTACCTGCAACTTTGCTGAAAACCATTTTTTGGATTACCGCGCTTAACATGGTTGTTCCATGATCAATATTATTTTCATGACGATAAAAAATTGCACGGTCTGTAAACAAAGATGCCCAGTTATCTCTTACCGCATTAACTACAGCTACTTCACCAACCATATTCAAATATGTATCCTGCTGACCGGCAAAAGAAGCATCCGGTAAATCTTCTGCTGTTGCAGAACTACGTACAGCTACTGCACCGCCACCCAAACTGTTATATCCATCAATAATATCTTTTCTTACATCTTCTGGCATCTCAGAGGCAACAATAGCATTACGAATATCTTCTGCTGCATAAGCTAATGCTTCACTGTTATCATATCCGCCTTCAGTAGCCTCAAGCTGTTTTAATCTCTGATTGATAAATTCTCTTAACTTAATTTTCTTTCCTTTAACATCAACTAAACCTTCATCAATATGTTTTTTAAATGCTGTAGTTGTAACTGCTACACCATTTGGAACTTTTACTTTTCCTACATAACGATACAATTCACCTAAGTTAGCACCTTTACCACCGACAAATGAACCATCATCTTTACCAACATCAGTAAATTTAACAACATTCTTACCCATTAAAGCTCTGTTCTTTTCTACTAACTGCGCATAATCAGCGCCTTTTTCATCCTTAATAATTTTTTCTTCGTAACGAATTCCAGTTAAGAATTCTAAAACATCTGCAACCGTAGAATTTTTATCTCCACCGATTTCACCAACTTCTGCTTCTAAACCAGCAGTTTTAGGAATAAAACCTGCTAAAAATGCAGTAACTCTTACGTTAGAGCTAACTGGCAAAAACGATGCATCCAATGCAAAAACAGTAAAATCATTTTTTACTTCAGCTTTAACTAAATTTAAAGCCTTGTTTACCGACTTTAATACATTAGGTATATTTTCATTTTCATATTTTGCATTTAAAGCTGCAGTAAACATTGCATCTCTTTTTGTAATATCTTTTTCTTTTAAAATATTTTCAAAAATTTCTGCAACTTGTTTCTGAGCTTCATGGTCTGCAATATATTTTTTAAGAAGATCTTTTCCATCGATATTTACAGTAATATGATCGCCTTTAATCATAAAATTCTTAAAACCTAATCTCTGGCAAACATCTTTGATATTCTGTGCTAACTTTGCGCTATTTTCTGCATCATATCCATTTGGCCATGTATAACCTAATTCACTCATCGCCTGCTGGAATATAACAACACTGTCTGTTTTCATTGCTGCACGAACAATACCTTCAATACTTAATGGTGTACGAATATTTGTACACATAATTGTTTTATCAGTACCTTTCAACGCTTCAAAAACTTGGTATCCTGGCAAAGATGCATAATCTGCTACGGTAATTCCTAAAGAAGCTAAATGATTTCTCACCATAGTTCCTGTACCATCGCTACCAAAACCATTCATATGCTTAATTGCATCAGCTTCAGTTGCAGCATTAATTTTTTCTTTCACATCTACAGACAAACCACCTAACCTACTATAATATTTCCCGAAAAGATTTTTCAATTCTTTGCCAATAAGCTTTTCCATTTTTTTTGGATCAGCATTTTTTCTACTAGCAACCCCATATTTATCACCAGATTTTTCTACCAACTCATCTACCATATCATTAACTAATTTTGCAACTTCTGGATTAGTTTTTGCTTCTTTATTTAATGTTTCCCATACAATATTCTGCCAATTAGTACCAACATGTGCTGCGCGAATTCCAACATTTCTTAACGCTGGTAAGTTTCCCACTGGAGTTCCAGTTACACCATGCTGTACAATATTAATTCCTATTTTAGCTAATGCGGATTTACTAAAAGGAGAAATCGCATCCACAATCGCCTTAGTCATTTTTAAATTCATTTTGGTTTCAATCAGATTTCCTTCATCATCATAATTGTTACCATGCGCAGTCCCATTATTCACAGCAATACGCTGCGGTAAAACCTGCAAATAATCCGCTAAACCTTTACCTACAGTTTTAATAACATAAATACCTTCAGGATTAACAATTGCATCTGCAGCCAAACCACCGTCTTCTGGATTAACACGACTAGTAAAATCAACTAAAAGTTTAGAATAAGTAGCAGAATTACCCGTCGACACAGCCCTTAAATTACTATAAGCCCAGGCTTTTGAAGCTAAAGAAATAGAACTATTACTCAACACAAAACACACCAACATCAACCAACCAACTGCTCTTTTATAACTATTGTTCATACTCTCCCCTTTTTTAAAAAGTTTTTACAAATAGTTTTATAACTTGGTTACCGTAGCTGCATAAGAATTTTGTTTTCTGGCAATTTCATCTTTGTTAACAAACTCCACCATCTTCATTTCTGAAACCGCAGATCCTAAATTCTTTAACTTCTGAACATCTTCGTCTGACATCTTATGTTTTTCTGCTGCTGCATTTACAACTTCTTCATACTTCTGCACTACCTTATTTTCTTTTTTAGCAAGCACCGCATAAGCTTTGCTTACTGTCAAAAGAATGTTATTCATCCTTAAACTTTTCCCATCCTCACTTTTAGCTGGTTTAGATAATTGAATAAACTTTATACCTTTTGTTTTTGATAAATCTTCAATACTTGCAACATTAAATTCTTTGTTTAATTTCTCCACATCTGTAGCTGAATTAATAACCACGACCTGGTTTGCAGCAATACCAAACTCTTCAAGTTTCTTCACCGCCTGATCTAAGCCATCAATAACTACAATATCCGCAACCTTCATGACATCTAAAGCTTTAAACTGCTTGGCAAAAACATCATCATTATTCGCCCAAATAACTATTTTGATATTCGGTTGCTTGACTTTAAATGCTTTCAACGCAGTTAAAGTTGCTGCGTTTTCAAAAATAGCATTTGCGCTAACTGCAATTGCACCTTTTGCTCTCTTTACATTTCCAACAACATTAACTAACCCTTCAAACTCCACATCAACTAATTTTTTAAATACAATATCACTCGATAAATGTATTGCGGATAACTGTAAAACAGGAGCAATTAATTGAGCTTGTGTAGGAATTGCAATCTGAGAAAATCTATTCAACCTTATCGCAATTTTTTCTTTATTACCTTCTGATACCTTTTCATCAAACAAACTTTGCATATCTTTTTCAATACTTGCTTGATCACCATATTCTAC
>CAYQXW010000036.1:0-4578 GCA_964421615.1 uncultured Planctomycetales bacterium | reverse complement strand
TCTACTTTCAACTGTGCATCTAAAATCTGACGGTTAAACGCCATCACTTCATCATAAGTTACTTGCCCATTGCGTGAATCGATAAAATCATAAATTTCTTCTAAAGTACGGCCTTCTAAAAGTTCTTTGTTGCTCTGAATAAGCCAAGGAGTAACCATTTCTGCAAAAGCACTCTTGGAAAGTTTTCCTTTATAAACTGGAATAAGCCTACTAATTTGTTTAATAACTTCACTTACTTGATCACAGGCTTCTTTATCATCTCCCAATACAATAACTTTCTGGTCCAAAACTAAATCCGGATCACCGTGCCACTCTGCAGGAACTTGATGCAAAGTAGACACTACTCTAATTTTCTTCTCTGGAGCATATTTATCAAAAAAAGCTTGTGTCATTTCAGCTGCAGAAGCAAACCCACTGGCAGGATTATGAATTTTATTTTTATCAGCGTCGACGCCCATAGGAACTGCTAAAGAAACTACAATCGCGTTGTCTTTAATTGTTGCAGCAATTGTTTTCACCGTAGACTCTAATTTATCCGCATCTGCCGGCACTGCTAAAAACATCATATCTGCAATTACAGCCGCATCTTCATTAGCAAAAATATCTTCTCCCAAATTCGCTGACCTTGAACCCACAATAACATTTACATCTTTCTTAACATTTAATCTATCTCCAATAAAAGCACCAATTCCGCCGGAACCACCGGAAATAACAATATTCATTTTCCCGTTGTTATAAAGTTTATTAAAAAGTTCCTGCGTAAGTCCTGCTTTTAATTTACCTAAATAAGATTTTGCATCTAATCCGTTATTCTCAATTATTTTGCCGTCTTTTTTAATAATTTGAGGATTAACTTGCAGATTACCATATCCAGCTTCTAAATCTGTTTCAGTTCCATATCCTACAGAATAAACACCTCGAGGCCCAATAAACAAAACTTCACCGCGAGATTCAAATTTAGGAGCCATTCCATTATCCACAGCAAATAAACCATAATTCCCGTCAATAACAGAAGAAAAACCTAGTTTTGTAATAATATTATGCCCAACAACATTAAACATAATTCCTAAATTTTGATTGATTTTTGAGATACCAATTTTTACATATTCCTTATAATTATTTGGTTTTAACCGTGTAGTAGCATCACCGTACCAACTGTTAATTTCATTTCCTGCTTTCCAAGATTCAACTAATCCTGTTCCTAATTTTGTATCTTGTGCTAGTAAATCTAAAGCAGTAAAAATTTCTTCATTCTTATAAACCTTACCTTTATATTCAATAACTGTACTTCCATCTTCTTCTACTGGAAAACCACCATGTGAAATTAAAACATTGTAAGCTGTCCTCAAATAAAGCTGCGGTTCTGCTCCTACAAATTCTGCATATTTCTTTAATATTGGATGAGTAAAATAATTAGTCTCATCAATTTTTGGACCAGTTAAAATACCAGCATCAATCAATTTATTAATCTCAGCAAAAACTTCTAACCCCCAACCAGAATGGCTCGACCAATCTTTTGCCCACCACTCCAATGATTTATACGCTTGAGTATTAATCGATTCAAAAATACGCGCCCACCATAAACCTTTATCTAAAGCATCTTGAGATCTTGCACCAACTTCTTCAGATAACTGTCTAGATAATCGAATCGCTTCTTGCCAAATAGCTAATTCTGCTTCATCAGCACCAGCATTTTTACGCGCCTCATAACCTTCGCCCAACTGTTTATGTAAATTCTGCCACCAAACTGTGGAAGTTTTAAATACCGCTCTCAAACCTATTGCAGGATCTGGCACACTAATACTTTTGAAATAACCGGAAAAATTCTCCATGGCATCCTGCTGTCCTTTAGTCCAACTGCTAGAATATTGATCAACAGCCGCAATAAATTTTTCCATCTCTTCTTTAGGAGTTTTTCCATTTTCAAACTTAAAATCTTTTTCATACTGCGCCATCATTTGATTGTACTCAACTAACCTTGCCGCCCACCATAACTTTGCTTTTTCAACATCACCGCCAATATCAAAAAGTTCAGGATTACTTTTCCTATATTGCGCAATTAATTCTTCTGCAACTTTATCTCCATAAAAATTAAAATCTTCATAAAAAGGCAAATGTCTTCCACGAATATTTTCCTGCGCCCAAAAACAATGGTTACCACGGATGTAAACAAATTTATCCGCCGGTATTAACTCGCGAAGCTCATCCGCAATTAAAAAACAACGAATCCCATTTTTACCGCGATCAAACAAATCTCCGTTTAACTCTAAAACACCTTTAATATTTTTTAAAGAAAGCCCAGCTGCATCTAACTGTTCTTTAATTGTTTTATCTGTCTTTAAAGTCCCGATACTTTCTCTGAAACCTGGGAGCAGTTCACTTAAAGCAATGCTAACAAATTTAGACATCTTCTTATGATCACCGTGAAAATCTGAAATCACCGCATACCAAGGAAGATCTCCTGCTCCAGGATTTTTCAATTCTCGATCAATTTCCGGAATCAAAGTTTTTAATTGTTCAATTCTTTCAGCTTTTGTAGTTTTAAAAACAAAACCTGTCTTTGCTAATGATTTACCACCATCGGTAATCCCATTTCTTTGCACAGTAATTGCATCTGTGCTAAATTTTTGAAAAGTATCCGATTGACCTGTTGCTAATCCTCTCAAATGATTAGTTTTAATATCCTGGGCCAACAAATACGCAGGATTACAACTTATTAAAAAAGATAAAATAATATTCAACGAAACTAATTTACGCAACATTTTTTTCATCCTTTTCTCCTTTTTAATTTTTCTAATAACCATAAGAATAAATTTATTTTTTATGGATTCCCGCTTTCGCGGGAATGACATTACCTTTTAATTATTTTCTTTACTGAATTTCTTCTCTCTCAAAACTGAAAAATATGTTTTACTATCTGAAGCACTATCTATCAAAGGAGTAACAACTAAATAAGACAACCCTCTTTTTTTCAACAACTCGCTTATTCCCGGCGTATGAAAACCTCCAGTAATTAATACTACAAACTTATCACTGCAGTTTTCCAATCTTTGTGTAATATTTTTTACAAAACCTTCTTCTCGTTTTACTCCTACTTCATAAAATTTATTAAAAACCTCAAAATTATCATCAACATCACCTGCATTCATTGAATTTAAGCTAAGATTATTCTTGGCAACAACTGGAGTTAAATCAGTAATCCACTGCCCAAAAATAAAATCGTTCTTGTTTTTTGAAAAAACAGCATACTCTTCAGGAGTAATTTCTAAGCCTACAAATTTTTTCAACAAACTGAAATTATAAGAAATTTTCACAACTGCTTTTAAATCTGCAGTATTAGCTAATTTATTCATCAAATCTTTTTCCACCAATAAAACTTCCTGTGAAATTTTTGATGAATCTAAATCTTTTGTACTTGCTAAATAATAAATGTATGAGTCAAGCTGAGGATATTTGGTAGGTAAATCAATCCTATCTTTTGATAAATCTTTCAAATATAAGTAATAATCAACTGCATTAATTTTAGAATTTTTCAAATCTTGTGTTTTATTAATAAGCTCTTGCAATTGCAGCTGATCAAGTTGAGCACCTACATCTTTAACATAAAGATTTCTTTCCTCTTCCGTTCTTTTAATATCAATTAATCGCTCCAACTGAGCACTCTCGGAAAAAGCAAAAAAGTTTGAGTATTTTCTCACATCAAACCTTAAATTTCTGGAAATTTCTTTTAAAACTCCAATGTATTCAAGAATTTTTATTTTTTTATTTTCGTAGTCTTGCTTAGCCATCTCAATTTTTTTCATTTCTGGAAGATACATGGTATCTTTTAACTTATTGAGAATACTTTCCATTTCTTTTAATTGGCTTAAAGCTTTTTCTCTTTTAGGCTCAACATCTAAATAAGAATTTAAATTAGATTCGTATAACTCTTTATCTTCAATCCCAAAAAGTTCAAGGTCATAATCTGAAACAATATTTAAATATTCTTCTCCAGAAATTTCTCCACTTTTCAAATACTTTTCAGCTATTTCAACACGTGCATCAGCATCAGCTGCTTCTCTAAGTTTATTCAAGCTGACATCACCGCTGCCTCCCTCAACCATAATGAGTTTAAGGCCATTTTTTTGAACAAGGAATTCTAAAATATCAGATAATTTTTTTTGAGCTTCATAATTGCAATGCGCATCTTGAATATGAATAATTGTTTTACTGCTTGATGGGCTTTTAAAAACTTCACCCACTACCGCAAGTTGTTCAGGAATAGTTACATCGAAAGGATTTTTACTTGCAAAAAGGACTTTGCAAAAAGTTAACAACATAATTACAACTAACCATTTTACTTTGGTGCTATTTGATTTAATCATAACTTCACCTCATAAAAAAAAGCCACGTTTCTAAGTTGTCTCTAACTTAGAATCCGTGGCTTTAAAATTTGTTAAACTTTTTTTAATTGTTTAATTAATATTTATTTTACTATTTTCTCTAAAGTTGTCAAGAAATTTGACGATAATAGTGTTTATTTATATATATATATTAAAATTGTTATTAATACCTATATTATTCATATACGATAGCCCA
>CAYQXW010000035.1:0-12737 GCA_964421615.1 uncultured Planctomycetales bacterium | reverse complement strand
TTTTTGAAAGTAGAGACAAAAGGGTTGAAGTTAATGTATTTTTTTAGTGATATTGATTGTGTTAATGGACAAAAATCTGGGGAAGTTGTAGTTGCAGATAATAATAATGTAGTGGGTTCAGGTGCTAAGTTGGGAAATTTGACCGAGGAAGATGTTTCTCGCAATAAAATGTTAGCATTAACATCAGCTAAGATCGAGAGAGAAAAAGCAGAAAAATCTCTGAGTGATTTTAAAGTTAAAATAATAAATGTGTTGATTGTTGGTATTGTTATTTATTTTTTTAGTTCTTTTTGTCTTTTTACTATTGCTAAAAAAACAGAAAAAGGTAAACCTTTTTTTGCATGGATTCCTATTGCGAATTATTTTTTAATGTGCGATATAGGTGAAGTTAGATATTATTTTTTATGGATTTTGTTAGCGGGAATTTTGCCTATTGTTGGTTCTTTGTGTATTTTAGGGTTAATGGGTTATCTTTGGTATAAAATTGCATTGACGATGAATAAACCTGGTTGGATAGGTGCTCTTGCTTGTATTCCTTTATTTGGTTTAGTTGCGATTGGATATTTGGCTTTTAAAGATTAGAATATAAACTTTTAAACTATTGGGGAGGTTTAAGTGAAAGTTTTTATAAAAAAATTTTTATTAACAGTGCTTTGTGTTTTAACCTTTTATTTTTTTCTTGCTGTTTTTGTTTATAGTGCAGAATTGAATGAAATTGTATTGGATGATGGGAGCATTATTCAAGCAGAAGTAGTTTCTATGACGGATGGAAAATATAGTTTGCGTTCGCAAAGTATGGGTGATTTTACTATAGATGCTGCGAGAGTGAGCCAAATTTCTAAAGGTGGGGTGAATGAAGTAAAAGTTTCTGAAATGGCAGTTCATAATATTTCTGCAGAACCGGCAGCGGTATCTTCTGATGCGCTAAAGACAAAAGTAGCCAATGTTCAAGCGGATATAATGAAAGATCCTCAAGCAATGCAGATGGTAACATCTATGGCGTCTGATCCTGCAATTACTCAGCTTCTTGATGATCCGGAAATTGCAGCAGCAAGTAAAGCTGGAGATATTGGTGCGCTTATGAGAAATCCTAAATTTCTTGCGGTTATGCAGGATTCGAGGATTCAAGGAATGGCAAGTAAAATGATGGATAAGAATAAAGAATAAAATAGTAATTTAAATTTTTACTGAAGCTGAGTTTTAAATGGGTATATTCTTATACCCAAATCCTACCCTTTATATCCATCTTGTGGTCTCTTCGAAAATATTGCATACTTAATTGTGAGTTTTTATTAAGTAAGTTGCTATATTAAGGAGGCCAATATGTTTGGAAAAATCAGTCTTAATAATAAAATTCTTGGATTAGGTTTAGGTATAATTGTTGTTTTTAGTTGTTTAATAGTTTGGATTTTACCAAAGCTAAAAACGACTTTATATGATGGTAAGTATGTTAAAACTAAGCATTTGGTAGAAAGTGCTTGGAATATTTTAAATTACTATGGAAAACAAGAAAAAGATGGCAAACTTACTCAGCAGCAAGCGCAGCAAGAGGCAAAAAATGTTTTAAATGCCCTAAGGTATGATCAGAATGATTATTTTTGGATTAATGATTTAGAGCCAAAGATGATTATGCATCCGATAAAACCTGAAATGAACGGTCAAAATGTAAGTGAAAATAAGGATGCTAATGGAAAAAAGTTTTTTGTAGAGATGGTACAAGTTGCTAAAGATAAAGGTGAGGGATTTGTAAATTATTTATGGTCAAAACCAAATCAAACTAAACCTTCGCCAAAAATTTCTTTTGTGAAGTTATATTCAGATTGGGGTTGGGTTGTTGGGTCTGGTATTTATGTTGATGATGTAGAGAAAGAAGTTTGGAATATCTTTGTTTTAGTTGGTAGCATTGTTTTATCAATTGTTATTTTGAGTATTGTTTTTGCATTGTTTTTAGCACGATCAATTAGTAAGCCATTAACTTTATTAGTTAAAAATTTAAATGAAGGTGCAGACCAAACAGCTGCAGCTGCTTCCCAGATTTCATCATCTAGCCAACAGTTATCTCAAGGAGCATCGGAACAAGCCGCAAGTTTAGAAGAAACTACTAGTCAATTGGATGCGATGACTGCGATGATTAAACAAAACGCTGATAATGCCGCTAAAGCAAATCAGTTAGCCCAGGAATCCCGAAATTTAGCTAATCAAGGAAATGATTCAATGAAACAGATGCAGTTAGCTATGGGTGCTATTAATGAATCATCGTCTAAGATATCAAAAATTATTAAAACTATAGAAGAGATAGCGTTTCAAACTAATTTATTAGCTTTAAACGCAGCAGTTGAAGCAGCTCGAGCAGGTGAGCAAGGAAAAGGATTTGCAGTTGTCGCTGAAGAGGTTAGGAATTTAGCGAAAAAATCTGCAGAGTCAGTTAAGGATACAGCAAGTCTTATTGAAAATAGCATTTATAAAGTTAAAAGTGGTTCTGAGATTACGCAAAAAGCAGAAGGTGTTTTAGTTGAAATTACTAATGGTGCAAAAAAAGTTGCTGATATTATTTCTGAAATTGCTGTTGCAAGTAAAGAGCAATCTGACGGAATTAGTCAAATTTCTACAGCTATTTCTCAAATGGATCAAGTTACACAGCAAAACGCATCATCCGCAGAGGAATCTGCAGCGGCTTCAGAAGAATTAGCTTCTCAGTCAGAAGCATTAAAAGATATGGTAAGAAATTTAGAAGTTGTTGTTGCTGGAGAAAAATCTTCTAACCAGTTGGCTATTGCTCATCAAGAGGATAAAAATGAAAAACCAAATAGATTAATAAGTAATTCGACGACTAAAATAAGAGGTTCAATATGAGTACAAAATATCAAGAAAATATATTACAAAAAGATGTAGCTAGTGCTGGAAAATATTTAACGTTCGTTTTAGGCCAAGAAGAATATGGAGTAGAAATATTAAGTGTTAGAGAAATTATATGTTTAACTAATATTACTTTTGTTCCTAATGTTTTAGAATATGTAAAAGGTGTTATTAATTTAAGAGGCAAGATTGTTCCTATTATAGATTTGAGGATGAAATTTAATATGGAACGCAAGATCTATAATCATGAAACATGTATAGTTGTTTTAAATGTTTTTGATTCGTTAATGGGGATTATTGTTGATCAAGTTAGCGAAGTTGTTGATATATTACAAGAAAATATTGAAGAAGCTCCTGCTTTAAAAGAAGGTAAGCAAGAAGATTATATTTCTGGAATGGCTAAAGTTGGAGATAAGATAAAAATTTTGTTGGATATTAAAAAAGTTATGTTGGGTAGTTAATTTTGTGTAATTAAAAGTTTAGTTTGAATAAAGTTTTTATTATGAAGAAGCGGTTTTTATGCCGCTTTTTTTATTTACATTTATTCTGTTAGAATATCTAACAAAAAAAATTAATTTGCTTGACAAAAAAAGTTAATTATGATAATCTTTAGTAGAACAGAAAAAGGAGTGGTGTATGGGAACATTTAAAGTTTATATTAGTCCGGATGAGCCCGTATATGTTATTAGTGTAGTAAGTAAAATTGTGCAGCTTCCAGTTTGGACTTTGCGTCAGCTTGATAAGCATGGCGTGGTTAAGCCGAAAAGAATTGGTAAAAAAAGCAGGCTGTATTCGATGAAAGATGTAAAACGTCTTGAGTATGTGCATTATTTGATGGAGCAGAAGCACGTGAATGTTAGTGGAGTGAAGTTGATACTTGAGATTGAGAGAAAAGACTAAGTTTTAATTTTTTTTGCTTTAATGTTAGCACTCGTAGATAATGATTGCTAAAGTTAAATGAGGGGACAGTTCTGTAGGAAGTTATTGTGGGATTAGAGGATAAAAGGAAACGGTCCTAAAAGGAGAGAGAATGAATATTGAAAAATGCACGCAGAAATTGAGGGAAGCTTTAGAAAATTCAGTGTTGTTGGCACAGCAGAAACATAATCAGCAAGTTGAGCCGGAACATTTGGTGAATTCTTTATTGCGTCAGGAGGATGGTGTATTTGTTCTAGTTCTTGATGAATTAGGAATTCCATCTTTTAAATTAATAAAGATTATAGAAGATCATATAAATAATTTACCTAAAATATCCGGAGATAATTTGCAGGTATATTTTTCTCCACGTTTAACAAAATTATTGGATAAAGCGCAGAGTGAATCTAATAACTTAAAAGATGAATATGTTTCAGCGGAGCATATTTTATTAGCACAAATTGCAGACCATGATTCAGTGTTGTATCGTGAATTTAAAAAGCTAGGTGTTGATCATAATAAAATTTTAAATGCTTTGGTGAATGTACGGGGAAACCAGCGTGTTACTGATGATAATCCAGAAGCAAAATTTAAAGCTTTAGAAAAATATGGTAGAGATTTAACAGAATTAGCAAATCGTGGAAAACTTGATCCTGTTATTGGTAGAGATGATGAAATTCGCAGATTAATTCAGGTAGTTTTACGTCGTACAAAAAACAATCCGGTTTTAATTGGTGATGCTGGTGTTGGAAAGACTGCAATTGTTGAAGGGCTTGCTCAGCGTATCGCCCAGAAAGATGTTCCAGAAGGATTAAAAAATAAAAAAATTATTTCTTTGGATTTAGGAAGTTTAGTTGCAGGAACAAAGTTTCGCGGAGAATTTGAAGATAGGTTAAAAGCAATATTAAAAGAGATTGAAGCGCGTGAAGGTGAAATTATTATTTTTATTGATGAGTTGCATACGTTGGTTGGGGCAGGTGGTGCTGAAGGCGCAGTTGATGCATCCAATTTATTAAAGCCAGCTCTTGCACGAGGTATGTTGCGTTGTATCGGAGCTACAACTTTAGATGAGTATCGTAAGTATATTGAAAAAGATGCTGCGCTTGAAAGAAGGTTCCAGCAGATTTATGTTGATCAGCCTTCTGTTGAAGATACTATTGCAATTTTAAGAGGATTAAAAGAAAGATACGAGCTTTACCATGGTGTACGTATTCAAGATGGTGCTTTAATTTCAGCAGCTAAGTTATCAGATCGGTATATTACAGAAAGGTTTTTACCAGATAAAGCAATTGATTTAATTGATGAAGCTGCAAGCCGGTTGCGTATGGAGATTGATAGTAAGCCGCAGGAGTTGGATGTAATTGACCGTAGAATTATGCAGTTTGAAATTGAGAGGCAGGCTTTAAAAAAAGAGAAAGATCCTGCATCTTTGCAGAGGTTAAAAGATCTTGAAAACGAGTTGAGTGATTTACAGAAAAAAAGTAAAGATATAACTTCAGTTTGGAAAAAAGAAAAAGATTTGATTTTTGAAGTGCGAAAAATTAAAGAAGATATTGAGGTTGCACGTAAGGAAGAAAAAGATGCTGAGAAAAAAGGACAACTGGATAAGGTCGCTCAAATTCGGTATGGTCAAATTCGTGAATTAGAAGAAAGATTGAAAAAATCTAGCGATAAGTTAGCACAGTTGCAAAAAGATGGCTCGTTGTTAAAAGAAGAAGTTGGTGAGGATGATATTGCTTTAGTTGTTGCTAAATGGACTGGAATTCCAGTAACTAAGTTGTTGGAAGGAGAAACACAAAAACTTCTTAAGATGGAAGAAAGGTTAAGAGATTTTGTAGTTGGGCAGGATGATGCAGTAGAGTTAGTGTCTTCTTGTATTCGCCGGTCTCGCAGCGGTTTGTCAGATCCCAATCATCCAGCTGGAGTGTTTATTTTTGTCGGTCCGACAGGAGTTGGTAAAACAGAGTTAGCAAAATCTTTAGCAAGGTTTATGTTTGATGATGAACAGGCATTAGTGCGTATTGATATGTCGGAGTATATGGAAAAGCATTCTGTTTCAAGATTAATTGGTGCTCCTCCAGGTTATGTTGGTTATGATGAAGGTGGACAATTAACTGAAGCAGTGAGGCGTAGGCCGTACTCAGTAATTTTATTTGATGAGATAGAAAAAGCGCATCCAGATGTATTTAATGTGTTGTTGCAGCTTTTTGATGAAGGCCGTTTAACTGACGGTCAAGGCAGAGTAGTAAATTTTAAAAATTCAGTAGTTATTTTAACTTCAAATTTAGGAACAAACTTAATTAATCTAAAAGATTCAAAGGAGGTGATCCGTCAAAAGATTGATAATGAGTTTAAAGCACATTTTCGACCAGAGTTTTTGAATCGTGTTGATGAAACAATAATTTTTAATTATTTGACTGAAAGCAATATGGAAAAAATTGTGAATATTCAGCTAGGTGTAATAAAACAGCGTATTAAAAGTAATAATAATGTTGAATTAAAGTTTAGTAGTAAAGCGATTGAATATTTAGCTAAAGTTGGTTTTGATTCAACTTATGGGGCTCGGCCGTTAAAGAGATTGATTCAGCGTAAAGTTGTTGATCCTTTGACAATCAAAGTTTTGGATGGAACAATCAGCGAAAGCATTAAAATTGATTATGATGTGAAAAAAGATTCATTGATCTTTGAGAAGTAATATTGACACTCTAAAGTATTGTGTTAGAATGGAAAAGTTATGGTGAGGATAGTAGATCATTCTGAGCGTAAAAAACAGGTATTAGCAGCTGCTGTAAGTGCTTACATAAAAACAGGAGATCCGGTAAGTTCACAGGAATTATGTGATTTATTTGGATTAAGTTCTGCTACTATTCGCAATATCCTGAATGAACTTGAGCGTGATGGATATCTGTATCAGCCGCATATTTCAGCAGGAAGACTTCCTACAGATAGAGGGTATCGGTATTATGTTGATTTTATTATGCGTCAGATGGAAATTTCTGATGAGAAAAAAGTTAACATTAAAACCAAATATGTGGGGAAATATTCTAAAGGTTTAGTTTCATTTGAAGATATTTTAGAGAAAACTTCAGAAGTTATCGCGGAACTTACACATTATACTTCAATAGTTTCTTTTTCTCCTTGGTCCGATAAGATATTCTATACAGGTTTAAGTAATATTATTCAGGATCCAGAGATTCGTGATAGTAAAAAGCTTTTTTTTATAATCAAGCTTTTAGAGGAAAAACGTAAACTGTTAGATTTGTTAAATCAGAATTTTGAAGAGACAAATGCTAATGGCCTCAAGGTATATATAGGTAAAGAGCTGGATTGTCCTTTTGTTGATGAAACATGTTCTTTAATTGTAACTAGTTTTGGAAAAGGGAAAAAGGAAAGTGGTAAAATAGCGGTATTGGGTCCTAGAAGAATGAGTTATGATGATATTGTAGCAACATTAAATTATGTTTCTCAAACATTGGATAATTTTTTAAATGAATAATAATATGGATAAAGAGAATAAAGAAAATACAGAGCAGGAAAAAGAACAAAATATTCAAAATGGTCAAGAACCTTCTTTGGAAGAAAAGGTTTTAAATCAAGATGGGATGATATTTATTTCTGAAGAAGACTTGAATAGGTTTAAGCAGCAAGAAGAACAGGTGCATATACTTGCTGATCGTTGTGCAAGGTTACAGGCAGAGTTTGATAATGCAAGAAAACGCTGGCATCGGGATAGGGCGGACATTATTAAGTACGCTAGTGAAGATTTAGTTTGTAATCTTTTAAATGTGGTTGATGATTTAGAACGTAGTTTAGAGTTATCTCAGCAGAAGCATGAAGATTTTACGGCTTTTTTAAAAGGTGTTGAGATGATTTTAGCGCATTTATATGATTTATTAAAAAAGAATGGAGTTGTTCCGATAGAAGCAAAAGGAAAGAAGTTTGATCCTAATTGTCATGAACCTTTGTTGCAGCTTGAGAATGATGATGTTGAAGAGAATACAGTTTTAGCAGAAATGCAAAAAGGTTATACCTTAAATGGTAAAGTAATTAGGACAGCGAAAGTACAAGTATCAAAGAAAAAAACGGTATCATAAAATATTAACGTATCCCGTAAAGGGATTTTTATGGAGGGTGATATGGCAAAAGTTATAGGTATTGATTTAGGGACTTCAAATTCAGCTGCTGCAGTTATGGAAGGTGGAAGACCAGTAATTATTCCTTCAGCCGAAGGTGCTGGAGTTGCTTCCGGTAAAGCTTTTCCTTCTTATGTAGCTTTTACAAAAGATAATCAACGTTTAGTTGGTGAACCAGCTAAAAGACAAGCAGCAATTAATCCTGAAGGAACTATTTTTGCAGCGAAAAGAAAAATGGGGCAGGATTATAAATTTAAAGTACATGGAAAAGAATTTTCTCCTCAGCAGATTTCTGCTTCTATTTTACAGAAAATCAAGGAAGATGCAGAAGCATATTTAGGTGATAAAGTTGAAGAGGTTGTTATTACATGTCCTGCTTATTTTGATGATAATCAAAGACAAGCAACAAAAGATGCTGGTGAAATTGCTGGATTGAAAGTTTTAAGAATTGTTAACGAGCCTACTGCTGCATGTTTAGCTTATGGTTTAGAAAAAGCGCAAAAAGAGCAGAAAATTATGGTTTTTGATTTAGGTGGCGGTACATTAGACGTTACCATTATGGAAATGGCTCAAGGTGTATTTGAAGTTAAAGCTACTTCTGGAGATACTCAGCTAGGTGGAACTGATATGGATAATGTAATGATAGATTATATTGCAGATCAGTTTAAAAAAGAAAATGGTATTGATTTGAAGAATGATAAGATGGCGATGATGCGTTTAAAAGAAGGCGCAGAAAAAGCTAAAATAGAATTATCCTCAAGCGTTACTACAGATATTAATTTGCCTTTTATTACTGCAGATGCATCGGGACCAAAACATTTGACTATGTCAATTAACAGGGCAAAGTTGGAAGAGTTAGTTGGGCCGATTATTACGCGTTGTAAACATCCAATGGAGCAGGCATTATCTGATTCGAAATTATCTGCATCTGAAATTGATAGAATAATTATGGTAGGTGGACCTACTCGTATGCCTATAGTGCAGAAGTTTGTTGAAGATTATGTTGGCAAAAAAATTGAACGCGGAATTGATCCTATGGAATGCGTGGCTTTAGGTGCTGCAGTTCAAGCTGCGATTATTAAAGGTGAGATGAAGGATGTTTTATTGCTCGACGTTACTCCATTATCTTTAGGTATTGAGACTTTAGGTGGCGTTTGCACAAAATTGATTGAAAGAAATACAACTATTCCAACTAAAAAAGGTCAAACTTTTTCAACAGCTGGAGATAATCAGACTGCTGTTACGATTCGAGTTTTGCAGGGCGAAAGAAAAATGGCTGATGATAATGTTGAGTTAGGCCGTTTTGATTTAGTTGGTATTCCGCCAGCACCACGGGGAATTCCTCAGATTGAAGTTACTTTTGATATTGATGCTAACGGGCTTGTGCATGTTAATGCAAAAGATTTAGGTACTGGAAAAGAACAGTCAATACGTATTACTGCTCCTAAAAAATTATCTAAAGAAGAAATTGAAAAGATGGTTAAAGATGCAGAAAAGTATGCAGCAGAAGATGAGAAGAAAAAAGAAGAGGTTGAAGTTGTAAATCAAGCTGATGCTTTAGTATATTCAACTGAAAAATCTTTAAAAGATTTTGGTGAGAAAGTAAGTCAGGAAGAACGTACTGATATTGAAAATAAAACAAATACATTAAAGACAGCAATTAAAGATAAGAATATTGAAGGTATTAAAAAAGGGATGGAAGAATTAACTAAAGCTTCGCATAAATTAGCAGAAGAGATTTATAAACAATCAGCTGCTAAAAATGCTCAAGCTGGTGCAGGTGAGCAGGCTGGTCCAGGTGCAGGCGCTGGAGCGCAAGAAGAACCAAAACAAGAAGCTAGTGATAAAAAAGAAGCTAAAGAAGATATTATTGACGCAGAGTTTAAAGAAGAAGACGATAAAAAGAAGTAAAATATATTAAAGTGGTTTATTGAATAAATCTAATGGTTGAAGCGCAAAGAAATTTTGTGTGACAACCATTAGATTTTATGAATCTAAAATAGGTGAAAAAATAATGGGTGCGAAGAAAGATTACTATGAAATATTGGGCGTAGCAAAGTCAGCGGGAGTTGATGAAATAAAAAAAACTTATCGCCAATTGGCGATGAAGTATCATCCTGACCGAGTTCCGCAGGAACAAAAGAAAGAAGCAGAAGAAAAATTTAAAGAAATTTCTGAGGCTTATGCTGTTTTGTCAGATGATCAAAAAAGAAAACTTTATGACCAGTATGGTCATTCAGGTATAGATCAGCAGTATGCGTATGAAGATATTTTTAAAGGTGCAGATTTTAGCAGTATTTTTAAGGATGGGCAATTTGGTGGTGGTGGTATTTTTGAAGATTTATTTGGAGATTTAGGTTTTGATATTTTTGGTGGAGGTGGATCAAGCCGTTCCAGTTCTAGTCGCCATAGAAAAGGCCGTGATTTAGAAATTCAAATAGATATTACTTTAGAAGAAGCTGCTCGTGGTATTGAAAGAACGATTAATGTGCCAAGATATGAAATTTGTACTACTTGTGATGGAAGTGGCGCTAAGCCTGGAACTAAAAAAGCTACTTGTACACAATGTAAAGGTGCTGGGCGTGTAGTTGTTTCGAGTGGTTTTTTTCAGCTAGCTCAAACTTGCCCAAAATGTAGGGGAGAAGGTTCGTTGATTCAATCTCCTTGTCCGCAGTGCCATGGGGAAGGAAAAGTGCGGGAAACTAAACATATAAAAGTTAAAATACCTGCTGGTGTAGATACTGGTTCTCATTTAAGAGTTCGTGGTGAAGGTGAAGCGGGAACTGCTGGTAGAGGAGATTTATATGTTGTAATAGAAGTTCAGTCTCATCCAGTTTTTGAACGCCATGAAAATGATATTTTGACGCATATAAATATAAGTGTTGCAAAAGCAATTCTTGGAGCAGATGTGGAAGTTCCAACTTTAGAAGGAAAAGTTAGTATGAAGATTCCTCCAGGAACGCAGGGTGGAAAAACTTTTCGTTTGAAGGAAAAAGGAATTCCAGATGTTCATGGCCGAGGAATTGGAGATGAGTTAATAAAAGTAATTGTTGATATTCCAACAAAAATTACTCCAGAACAGAAGAAGTTAATTGAAGAATTCGCAAGGTTGTCTGGAGAAGAAGTTCAGAAGGAAAGTTTTACAGAAAAAATTAAGAAAACTTTTAGGTAGGAGAAAATTTTATGCCAACGTATGAATATGAATGTACTAAATGTAATCATACTTTTGAGATATTGCAGAAAATGTCAGATAAGCCGATTGCAAAATGTCCTAAGTGTGAAGCTAAGGTAAAAAGGCTTATTGGTTCAGGATCAGGAATTATTTTTAAAGGAACAGGTTTTTACGCTACAGATTATAAAAAATCTAATGTTTCAACTTCTTCAAAGTCTGAAGTGCCACCAACGTGCCCTAAGGCTAAAGAAGGTTGTAATGGGTGTAAGTAAATTTCTGTTTGACACAAAGACAAAGTCTTGTAATAATAGAATGTTATCGATTTTATTATTTTGGGCCCCGCTTATTTTGTGGATGGGGGTAATTTTCTTTTTTTCGTCTTTAAAAGGAAAAGATATTCCGAGTTTGTTTTGTTTTCAAGATATTGTTTTCCATTTTATTGTATATGTAATTTTGGGTTTTTTATTTGCTAGGGTTGTAAATTATAATTTTAAAGTTTCTAATACTAAAATAGTTTTATTAACGTGTTTGTTTGGTTTAATTTATGGAATGTCTGATGAATTCCATCAGATGTTTGTGCCAGGTAGAACAGCAACATTGTTGGATTTAACTGTTGATACGCTGGGCGCTTTAATAGGAGGTTTCGTTTTAAAATGGCTAAGATAAGACCTTTTGCTGCACATGTTTTTAATCAGGAAAAAATTAAAGATTTATCACTAGTAACGTGTCCTCCTTATGATGTAATTTCTACTCAAAGACAGGATTATTTTCATAAACTTCATCCGTATAATTTTCTTCATATCCTTTTGGCTAAAGATAGTGCTACTCAGGATAAATATGTTAAGGCTGGTAAAGATTTTCAAAAGTGGATTGACGAGAAAATTTTAGTTGAAGATAATAAACCTGCTATTTATTACTACGTCCAAGAATATTCTATTAAAAGAGAAAAAAAGATCCGTATGGGGTTTATTGCTTTAATGAAACTTGAAGAAAAAAAGTCTTCAGTGTTTGGGCATGAGCATACCCATTTAGCACCTAAAGAAGACCGATATAAATTAATTCGTCAAGTAAAAGCAAATTTAAGCCCGATATTTGTTATTTCTGCAGATAAAAAAAGAATAGTTCATACTACTTGGGAAAAACATGTAAAAGATCAAGAGCCTTTTATTAAATTCACTGATGATGATAAAGTAATTCATAAATTATGGCGCATTACTGATGAGAAAGTAATAGAAAAAATTTGTTCTGAAACTGAGAAAGAGAATGCTTTTATTGCTGATGGTCATCATCGTTTTGAAGTTTCTGGTATGTACCGTGATGAATTGAAATCAAAGATGGGTAGTTCTTTTGATCCGGAAGCAAATTATAATTATATTATGGCTTATTTTACTAATATTGATTCTCCTGGGTTAACTATATTGCCTATACACAGATTAGTAAAATTATCTAGTGCTCCGGATATGAAAAAAATTCTAATAAAATTAGAACAGTTTTTTTCCGTGGAAGAAGTTAAAGATAGAACTAAATTTTATTTTTTAATGGAAAAAGCCGGAACAGCAGAACATGTTATTGGCATGTATTATAATTCTAAACATTGGCTTTTAAGATTAAAGAATGTTAAAGTTGTAGACAAAATGATTTTAGATAAACCTGCGGAATAT
>CAYQXW010000034.1:0-12788 GCA_964421615.1 uncultured Planctomycetales bacterium | reverse complement strand
CATGGGTTTTGTGTAGATATAGATACTTTAAATAAAAAAGAAATTGAAATTACTCATGTTAATTTAAATGATAATACTTTGGAAGGTATAAGACATAAAAAACTTCCTGTGTTTTCTGTGCAGTTTCATCCGGAAGCAGCTCCAGGTCCGCATGAATCAGAATATTTATTTGGTGAATTTGTAGATTTAATGAAGAAATCAAAGAAGAAAAAATAAAATGCCTAAAAGAACAGATATAAAAAAAATTTTAATCATTGGTTCTGGTCCGATTGTTATTGGGCAGGCTTGTGAGTTTGATTATTCTGGGACCCAAGCTTGTAAAGTTTTAAAGCAGGAAGGGTTTGAAGTAATTTTAGTGAATTCAAATCCAGCGACGATTATGACTGATCCGCAAACTGCTGATAAAACTTATATTGAGCCTATAACCGTAGATATTGTTGAGAAAATTATTGAGAAAGAACGTCCTGATGTTTTGCTTCCAACGTTAGGTGGACAAACCGCTTTGAATACAACTGTTGGGTTGGCTGAAAAAGGTGTTCTAAAAAAATATAATGTTGAGACTATTGGTGCTGATATTAAGGCAATTAAAAAAGCTGAAGATAGACGGTTATTTAAAGAGGCGATGCTGAAGATCGGTTTAGATTTACCGCAAAGTGATAAAGCGTATACTTTAGAACAAGCGGTTAAAGTTGCAGAAAAAATAGGATTCCCGATTATTATCCGCGCTAGTTTTACTTTAGGTGGTACTGGTGGTGCAGTTGCGTATAATATGGAAGAGTTTAAATCTCTAGCTAAAATTGGTTTGGAATCGAGTATGATTAGTGAAATTTTAGTTGAAGAATCTGTTTTAGGGTGGAAAGAATTTGAACTTGAAGTTATGCGGGATAAAAAAGATAATGTTGTTATAATTTGTTCTATAGAAAATTTTGATCCAATGGGTGTGCATACAGGAGATAGTATCACTGTTGCTCCGGCGCAGACTTTAACTGATAAAGAATACCAAAAAATGCGTGATGCTTCGATTGCTTGTATTCGGGAAATTGGAGTTGAAACAGGAGGATCAAATATTCAGTTTGGAGTAAATCCTAAAACTGGTCGTATGGTTGTTATCGAAATGAACCCGAGAGTTTCTCGAAGCTCTGCTTTAGCGTCTAAAGCAACAGGGTTTCCAATTGCTAAAATTGCAGCGAAGTTAGCTGTTGGTTATACTTTGGATGAAATTTCTAATGATATCACTAAAGAAACCCCAGCATGTTTTGAGCCAGCTATAGATTATTGTGTCGTAAAAATTCCTCGTTTTACTTTTGAAAAATTTCCTCAAGCAGATGCCACTTTGACTGTTTCAATGAAATCTGTAGGTGAAGCAATGTCTATCGGTAGAACATTTAAAGAATCTCTGCAAAAAGGTTTACGGTCTTTAGAAATTAAAAAGTATGGGTTGGAAAGTTTATGTTTCAAAGATGTTTTAAATATTAATAAAGATGATGATGCAATTAAAGAGTTATTAAAACAAAAACTTGGTGTTCCTAACGCAGAGAGGCTTTTTTATATCGGTGATGCGTTGAGAATGGGGATGACTGTTGAAAAAATTCATGAAATAACTAATATTGACCCCTGGTTTTTGTATAATATTAAAGAGATTATTGAATTAGAGTATGAGATTGTCAAAAATAAAATAAATCCTTCTAAAGAACTATTGATTCAAGCTAAAGAATTTGGTTTTAGCGATAAGCAGTTGGCAAATTATTGGGGCAAGAAAGAAGAAGATATTGTAAAGATGCGTAAAGATTTTGGCATCGTACCTTCTTTTAAACTTGTTGATACTTGTGCAGCTGAATTTCAAGCATATACTCCGTATTATTATTCTACTTACGAACAAAAAAGTTGATATTTATTGAAAATAAAAAAGTTATTTATCTCTAAATAATTTATGTCAGAACATTGCCTTAAAAATAAAATATACTATCATGATACTGATTGCGGTGGAGTAGTTTATTACTCCAAATATTTAGAGCATCTTGAGGAAGGCCGAACAGAGATGCTTGTGAGTAAGGGGATAAATGTCAGTGAATTTTTAGCAAAAGATTTAATGTTTGTTATTGTTCATATTGACGTAAAGTATAAATCTTCCGCACATCATGGAGATGTTATAAATATTTATTCAAATATAGATAAAGTGGGAAATACTTCAATTCATTTTTCTCAAACTATCAAAAGGGATGATGTTGTTTTAGTTCAAGCTCAAACTGTTTGGGTTTGTGTCGACAAAAAAACAGTGACACCAGTTACAATACCCGAAGAGTTTAGAAAATTACTTTAACTTTACAGGTAACATTCCGTAATATATAATAAATACCTAATCTAAAAAATATGAAAACAGGTTTTGATAATGATAAATATTTAAAAGAACAAACTAGCGCCATTTTAGATAGAGTTAAAAAGTTTGATAATAAGCTGTATCTAGAATTTGGTGGCAAGCTTTGTTTAGATTACCATGCTGCACGTGTCCTTCCTGGGTATGATCCAAATGTAAAAATCAGGCTTCTTCAAGTTTTAAAAGATAAAATAGATATTGTTCTTTGTATTTATGCCGGAGATATTGAGAATGGCAGGATACGAGGAGATTTTGGGATTACTTACGATGCGGCTACTTTTAAACTCATAGATGATTTGCGCAAATGGGGATTGGATATAACCGCAGTAGTTATTACTCGTTTTAATAATCAACCTACAGCTGTAACTTTTAAAAATAAATTAGAGCGCAGGGGAGTAAAAGTTTTTTTACATTACCCGATTGAGGGTTATCCAACTAATGTGGATTTAGTTGTGAGTGATAAGGGATATGGAAAAAATGATTATATTCCTACGACTAAACCTATTGTTGTTGTGACTGGTCCTGGTCCGAATAGTGGGAAATTATCTACATGTTTATCACAATTATTTCATGATCATAAAAAAGGCGTTAATTCTGGTTATGCTAAATTTGAAACATTTCCAATATGGAATTTACCATTAAAGCATCCAGTTAATGTTGCGTATGAAGCAGCGACTGCGGATATTCTGGATTTTAATCTTGTGGATCCGTTTCATTTAAGTACTTACAATGAAGCTGCTATAAATTATAATCGTGATGTAGAGAGTTTTCCTATTTTGAAGATGATTTTAACGCGTATTGCAGATAATAAAAAGAAAACTGTTATGTATAATTCTCCTACGGATATGGGAGTTAATCGTGCTGGATTTGGTATTGTTGATGATAAGATAGTTCAGCAGGCAGCTAAACAAGAATTAATTAGAAGATATTTTAGATATAATACTGAATACTTGCTTGGTGTGGAAAAAAAAGAGACAGTTGACCGGGTTGCTGTTTTAATGGAGGAGATGCAGGTAAAGTTAGTAGATAGATTAGTTGTTGGTGTTTCCCGGCAAATTGCACAGGATGCTGAAAGTCAGGGAAAAGGAAATGCTGGAGTTTTTTGTGGAGCAGCAATGCAATTGAAAAATGGAAAAATCATTACCGGTAAAAATTCTAAATTATTGCATGCTTCTTCAAGTTTAATATTGAATGCAGTTAAAGAATTGGCTAAAATCCCTGATGAAATTTTAATTTTATCTCCTCAAATAATTAAACAAATTGGAAAGTTGAAAGAAAATATTTTTGGAGCCGAATCCGAAAGCTTGGATTTAGAAGAAACTTTAATTGCGTTATCCATTAGCGCGACTACAAACCATACGGCTGAATTAGCTATGAATAAACTTGCTGAGTTGCGTGATTGTGAAGTTCATATGACACATCTTCCAACGCCCGGAGACGACGTTGGTTTAAAACATCTGGGAGTGAATCTAACTACAGATGGAAAATTCTCATCGAGAAACTTATTTGTTGCTTAACTAAATAAGGAAAAAATGTCTGTAACCTTAAAATTTTTAGGAGCAGTAAGGACTGTTACAGGATCAAGTCATTTAATCAAAGCGGAAAATGGTAATGTACTTTTAGATGCAGGTTTATTTCAAGGAAAAAGAGATGCTTTCTACGAAATAAATACGAATTTTTCTTATAATGCAAGACAGATTGATGCTTTAGTTTTATCTCATGCCCATGTAGACCATTGCGGGAATATTCCGAGTATAATTAAAAAAGGTTTTCGGGGGAAAATTTATTGTACTCACGCTACCCGTGATATTGTTAAATTGATGTTGATGGATTCCGGTAAGATTCAAGAAGAAGATATTAAATATTTGAATAAGATTAATCGAAGAATGGGATTGCCGCTACGAAAACCGCTTTATACTCAAAGGGAAGCTGCAAAAGCTGCTAAAAGAAGGTTTCAGACTTTTTCATATAATCAAAAATTTGGGATAGCAAAAAATATTTATGCTACTTTTCTAGATGCAGGGCATATTTTAGGTTCAGCTATTATTGTTATAGATGTTAAGGAATTCGATAAAACTATTCGTATTGGGTATGCAGTAGATTTAGGCAGGAAAGATATGCCGATGTTGAATGATCCGGAGTTTCCTAAGCATCTTGATTATTTAATTATTGAAAGTACTTATGGCGGAAGAGTCCATTCTCCGATTCAAGAAGCTAAGACAAGATTATTGGATGTTATTACTCGGACAATGGCAAGACGAGGTAAAATTATAATTCCAGCATTTTCTTTAGAAAGAACTCAGGAAGTTCTATATTTTTTAAGCCAACTTTCTCGCGAGAAAGCAATTCCTCCGATTCCTGTATATGTAGATAGCCCTTTAGCTACAGAAATTACAGAAGTTTTTAAGTTCCATGATAGCTATATGAATGATAAAACTAAGAATGAGATTCATAATGGTGACAGCCCGTTTGAATTTCTAAATTTGCATTTTGTAAGGGATCAAAAAGAATCTAAATCTTTAAATACCGATCGCAGGCCAATGATTGTGATTGCGGGGTCTGGTATGTGTGAGTCAGGGCGTGTGTTGCATCATTTGCAGAATAATATTGAAGATTCTCGCAACACTATACTTGTAGTTGGTTTTATGGCCAAAGATACTTTAGGCAGAAAAATTGTTGAAAAACAAAGGTTTGTAAAAATTTTCGGTGTTGAATATGAGCTTAATGCAGAAGTTGTGGTTATTAATGCTTTTTCTTGCCATGCGGATAAAGATGATTTAGTGCAGTTTGTATCGCAGTGTTCCAGTGCTAAAAAAGTTTTTTTAGTGCATGGAGATGAAGAGCAGACACAGCTTTTTTATAATACTTTGCTTGAGAAAGGATTTCCAGCTTATATGCCGGTTAAAGATGAGGAAGTTGTTTTGGAGTAGAAAAATATTGACTTTTTGTAGAATTCGTGTAAACTTGAATTCTTAATTTAGTAACTGTATCTGGAGGATAAAATGGCAGGCGGAAAATCGACACCAAAGAAGGATAAGAAGCTGAAGGTTTCAGGCGGTCAATTAGTTAAGACCGGTGAACTTTTATGCCGTGGTATAAATACATATCACGCTGGCGTTAATGTAAAAGGAACGGGAACTATATTTGCACTTTGCGAAGGTAAAATTTACTTTAGCAGAAAAAAAGTCACTAAAGGCCCTGTAAAGAAATTCATTAATGTAGAGTCAATTTCTAATGAGTCAAAATCAAAGAAATAACGATTCTATAACAGATAAAGCCAGAAGATATTCGAATTTAAAGTACGGCAGTGAGATTTTTGAGTTAGTTTTCAATATAGCGATAAACTTGATTTTATTGTTTTCAGGTTTATCGCTTATTCTTTCTAATGCAGTATCTCGTCTTTTAAATACAAATAACCCATATTTATTGTTGCCTGTTTATTTGATTTTCTTGAGTTTTATCTATTATGTTTTAAATTTTACTTTAGAATTTTATCAATCATTTCTTATTGAACATCAATTCGGTTTATCTAAACAATCTATCCAGGATTGGTTTAAGGATCAGTTAAAATCCGGTATTCTTGGGTTTGTTATGTCTTTAATTTGCCTTGAAACATTATATTTGGTGATTAATTTAAGTCCCAACTATTGGTGGCTTATTCTTACAGGTATTTTTATATTTTTTAATGTAGTGTTGACTAATTTAGCTCCAGTTATTATTGTTCCATTGTTTTTTAAATATAAACCTCTTACTGATGAATCTTTGAAATCAAGAATTAAAAATTTATCAGATAGAATGCAAGTGAAAATTATGGATATATTTGAAATAGATTTTAGTAAAAAAACAGTGAAAGCTAATGCAGGATTAATGGGATTAGGTAAGACCCGCAGGGTAATTTTAGCTGATACATTGAAAGATAAATATACCCATGAAGAGATAGAGGTCATTATGGCCCATGAGTTTGCACATCACAAATTAAAGCATATGGCTAAACTTATTTTTATTGGTTGTATAGTTACAATGTTATCATTTTATTTAATTCATATTACGAGCAATTATTTTTTAGTTAAGTTGAAGTTTAATTCATTAACGAATTTAGCAGCTTTGCCATTATTTTTTCTTTATATGACTGCGATTAGTTTAGTGCTTCGGCCTTTTATGAATATTTTAAGTTGTAAATTTGAGAATGATGCGGATTTAATGGCTTTAAGCGTTACAAATATGAAGGAGCCGTTTATTTCTATGATGAATAAGCTTGCGGATCAAAACCTTTCTGATAAAAATCCTAGTCCAATTGTAAAATTATTCTTTTTTGACCATCCTCCGGTTGGAGAAAGAATTGCCTTAGCTGAAAAATTTTCTAAAAGTTAATTAAAGGGTGAAAATTATTAAAGCAAACGTTTTCAGAAAAACTTTTTCCTTATCTTGTTAATAGCTTAAAATAATGTTATATATTGGTATAAAGAATAAGTAAGAATATAGCTTGTTTTTAGGTAAAAAAGATGCTATATTTAGGTATTAATAAATACTTTATAAAAGAATATATTTCTTGTCGAAAAGGGGTTGATTTTTCAACCCAAAGCTTGGCTTAGATTTGTTGAGCCGGGTTGCCGAAAAAGAATAGGCGATCCGGTTCTTTTGTTTAAAGTTAAGGAGAAAAAATGAGAAAGAATTTAGTTTTAGTTATTATGTTATCAATACTTTTTACAAGTAATGCGTTTGCTTTAGATGTTAATGGATCATTAAAAGGAGTTTCTTCTACATTGGGTGGTGGAGTTAATTATGCTAGAAGTACTTTAGGTGGAGTTAAGAATTCTGTTTTGGGAAAAGCGAATTCTGCTTTGGGAACAGCGAATTCAGCAATAAGTTATGCTGGTAAAGTTAAGCAGACTTTTTTTCCAACGGGCATACAACAATCTGTTAGAAATTTTGCAGGTGGTTTAGTGGCTGGGGCTTCTCTACATTTATCTAATGCAGCTGGAGCAGTGGCAAGTGGTTATAATTCTATTCCTCATAGTATATTTGCAGCTTCAGCAGATTCTACGATTAAAGTTCCTGAAGAATATTCTCAGGTTAATACAAGTACTAGTGTAAGTAATTCTCACTTGATGCAATCAGAAAGCAATAAAAGACAGTTGACCCATGAAAAATATGCAGAAATGAATAAAGAAACCGCAATAGTATCTAATGATAATAAAATTGTTAGTGATAGTAAGCTTTCTAGTGGATCTGGAGGAACTAGAATAAATGGAAAAGGCAAAGAAGTTGTTGATTATGGTTATATAACTACAGATAATAAACGTGTAGTTATTCCAACTAATGAATATTTAACTCCTGCTGAGTTGAGAGGGATGCACCAGCGTGGTGAGGTGCAAGTTGGAGATTCTAGACGTCCAACGCGTGAAAGTTTAACTCCAAATCAGAAAGTTGCATTTGATAATGTAAAAGCAAATCCTTATCAGTATCAGAATAATGTTGCTTTATTGAGAGATGGTAATGGGATAGTTCGTAATGTTGCGACATCAAGTTCTGGTAATTTAGCTAAGAATGTTGCTGAAGTTCAAGCAGGAAATTGGGTTGCTCCAACGCCTAAGCCTACAACAGGTACTTCTGCTGGGTCTCCAGTTCCAAGTCCAGTGACTATGATGGCAATTCCAGGACAGGTAGTACAGGGAGTGAAAGATGCTGCTGGGTCAGTTGCTGAACAAATTACTGTAATGGGAAAAAATGGAACTCCAGTAGTTCTTATGAAATCACAAAGTACTTATGGTGGATTACCTTTTTTTAAAGTGCAGGGTAGTACTTCTACCAATTTAACTAGATTTAATCGAACTGAAATGAAGAATATGGGAGTTAAAATAAATCAGGATTTTGATGGAGCTAGAATTCAAGGATGGAATTAATTTTGAAAGGCAAAATGAGAAATAAAACGATATTTATGATAGCAGGTGTAGTATTGTTTTTGACGAATTCAGTTTTTGCTTATGATTTAGATAGTAGTTTAAAGTTTTTAAGAGGTAGTGCTGGTGGAGCTATTAGTTCTGCAAGTAGTTTAGTTGGCGGAGGTATTGGTGCAATAAGAGGTTCTTTATCTAATCCTATAGGTGTTGCACGTGGACTTTATGGAAGAGGATTAGGTGTTTATAATTCAGCTTTAGGTTTTTCTAGCTCAGCATTTAATTCTAGTTTAGTTATTGCTCGTGGGGTTTATGGTCGGGGAATGGGTGCTTATGGAACACTTACAGGAATTGGTGGTGGGGTTTTAAATAGAGGTATTGGTTTAGGAAATGGAATATATGGTCAGTTAGGATCATTATCTGGTTCAATTTCTAAACTTCCAGGTTCGGCGTTCCATTCTGGGATTGGTGTTGCTCGAGGTATTTATAGTAATGGAAGCAGTATTTATAGTTCTGCGTCAGATTTAAGTAGTAAATTTCTTAATAATAGAATTAGTGGGTTAAACAATAATTCATTAAATAGTTTAATAAAAACTAGTAAAATAAATTCATTTGTTACAGTTGCTAGTAAAATAACTAGTATGGGAGCAGTTTCTAATTTGCCTAGAACTGTAATTGATTTTGGTAAAATAGTATCTAGCACTAGTAAAAATTTAAATATTGCCGCTGTAAAATATGAGTCAGTAATAGATAATATTTATAACACTTATGATAATTATATCGGAAAACCGGTTGTAAATACTATTTCTACTAATAGTGCAAAAAAACCATTAGTTTTGCCGTCAATGCCATTAATGGTTAAAAACATAACTCCAAACAAATTTCCTTCTTCTGCAACAGTCTTGAAATAATCTGAAATTAAAGCCAATCAATAATGAATTGAAATATTCATTGAATAATTTTAAAATTACTTTAAAATAATTTTATGGATAATGTTTCTAATATAACTAGCCAACCAAATGAAAAAGATCAAGCTGTAGAAAATTTTTTTAAAGGTTTGAGAATTTCGTTTAATTATATTTCTTTATATTCAAAGGAACATAAAACTTTTTTTACTGCAGTTGATGAGTTAAAAAAGAAAATCGAATTGCTTTCACATCATTTAAGCCCGATAGTTATAGGAATTACCGCAGAGGCTTTGTATATTGATTCTGTTGAATATTCTAAATCCACGTTACATAAAGAGCTTGCTAAAATATTTCATCAAAGAAAAATAAAAAGTATAGAAATAAATCCAAATATTACGATTCCAGAATTAGTTTTTCTTTTGGATAAGATTTCATTGCCTATTAAAGATATTTTAAAAAGTGGTGGTTGGAAAAAAATTATGAGTTCCAACTCTAGTATTAAGAATTTTTTAGTTCAGGAGTTGGATTATTCTGCTTTATTGTCCAATGAAAGTGGGGAAGATGCTAAAGACATTTGGGCATTTTTATTAAATGATGCAGTGCAGAATAATGATGAACGTAGAATTGGTGAGTTTGTAGATAATTTTGAAGGTTATATTGATAAATTTGGTGCAGGTAGTTTTTTAAATGATGAACATTTAGAAGGTAGTTTAAGAGAATTTTTCCAGTATTTAAAGAAAACTAATAGTGGTAATTATAGAAAATGCGGGACAGCTTTTTTAAAAGCGATTATTAAAAATAAGGATTCAATTAAAGAAGAGTCCTTGAATAGATTAAAAACTTTAGTTAAAGATTTGGATGTTAATGATTATTCGAACATAGTTTGGGATAAAATAACTGCAGATGAGAATTTTGATGCTTATGGTTTTGAGTTGTTTACTAAATTATTAGATAATGATACTAATGCTAGTGTTGCTGATGATTTGGCGAATAAAAAGAAAGCTTTTGTTAATGCTCAATCTGTAAAAAAGATTAAAGAATTACTTTCTTTTGATAGCTCAATGATTAATCAAGTATACCGGCAGGCGTTAGCTTCAATTGTCAAAGATAAAAAACATGGAGCAGAGATTGTTTTTGATGAGAATACTAAAACCAAGAATTATATGAATATATTGCTTACAATTCTTGATTTAGAAGATGGATTAAGGCGTTTTGAAGTGACCATTGAAAGGATTTCAAAAGATTGGAATAAGATTGTTGAATATGATAATGCGGAGTATTTTAAATTTTTAATTTCAGTTTTAATGAAAAAAGAAGTATTGACCAAAAATTCTACTATAGTGGATGATTTTTCATCTATGGTGTATAGTTATGTTGAGAATAAAATTTGGGTTGAAGATACTGCAAAAGCGGTTTTTGAGATAGTGCAATTATTTCCTAAGAGCGTATTGGGATTAGATGTATATATCCGTAAATTTTTTATTGAGAATAAAGTAAATCAATATTCTTTTAAATTATTTTTGAAGTTTTTCCCAGATAAAATGGATTTATTTTATGATAGTTTAATAGAGAAAAAGATGGATTTTGATTTTTTTGCTTCTGTAATTAAGTCTTTATCTTTACTTGAAAAAGACAAAATCGCAAATATATTGATGAATGTTTATAGTTTATCGCATGATTTAATTAGGATTGAAATATTAAATTATATGAAGCAAACAAAAATTTTTGATGCTGAGTTTTTACTTAATTTATTAGCGAATGCTAGCGTGAGCGTTAAGAAAGAAGTTTTATCTGTTTTAGCTACAGAAGAGTATTCAAGAAAAAGGGCATTTAAATTATTGTTAGATGTGCAAGATTTCTGGGGCGTTAAAAATGATTTAGTTATTGAAAATATAGATTTGATTGATGATTTGAATTCTACGGATTCTTGGGATTATTTGAAAGTTTTAAGTAAAAAACCTTTTTTTTGGAATAAACGGGTAAGAGAAAGAGCAAAAAAAGCGATGGAAAGGTTAAAAAATAATGGCTGAGAAGGTAGATACTATATTTCAGAGTGTTATATCAGCTTTGCAAATAGCTAAGCTTTATAGTACTGATCATCCGAAATTTATGAAGTTTTTAGATAATGCCTATCTTTTGTTGCAGGGACATTTAAACGAGAAAGGTGATTTAGTTATTGGTATTGTAGGTGAAGAATTAGCTTATGAAAAAGAAATTCTTTTTGAATTAAGTAAAACTCTTAAACCGATGATTGGTTATTTAAAAGCTAGAGAGATAGAAAGAATAGTTTTTCATAAAAAGATGTCTAAAGAAGAGTTAAGAAGATTTATAGATTTTCTTAATAAACCTAAAGAAGAAATTGTCCATAAAGATGTTGTAGAAGTTCTTGCTTCTATGGGGATAAAAAATATTACTGTTGGTAAAATAAAGGTATCTGATGGGTCAGGAGTGACCGGTGGGATTGATGTTGGAATTTCTGCTATAGATTATTTAGGAGTTTATAACGGATCGTTAGATCAATATACCCAATTTATTGATAAGATTTTAAATAATGAAGATTTAGATTATTTAAATTTACGATTTGGAGTTACTAATGTTATGGAGCATTTAGTAACTAAGTATCAAGAGTTATTAAAGCTTACAGCTGTTAAAAGATATGATATTACTACATTTGTGCATATATTAAATGTTTCCATGTTATCAATGTTTTTTTCTTATAAATTAGGGTTAGCTAAAGATTCTGTTTTAGATATTGGAACAGCTGCAATGTTCCATGATATTGGGAAACTGTATATAAGTAGGAAAATTATTAAAAAAACTGATAAGTTATCCGAGGATGAAGTTCAAAAAGTTAAAAACCATTCTGTTTTTGGGGCAGAAATTCTTTTAAGATATGTTGATACTCTTGGTGTTTTGCCGGTAGTTGTTTGTTTTGAACATCATTTAAAATATGATCTATCTGGGTATCCGAAAATTTCTTTGCCTCATAAAATACATTTGGCTTCTTCCATTGTGTCTATTTGTGATGTTTATGATGCTCTTTTTCAACGGCGTAGTTATAAAGCAGGATATCCTCCGAATGTTGTTTTTGATATTATGCAAAAAGAAAAAGGCCGGTATTTTGATCCAGTTCTTTTGGATGCTTATTTTCAGATAATGGGTGTTTGGCCTATCGGTACTATTGTGCAGTTAACTGATGGAACTGTTGCTGTAGTTAGAGAACAGAATGCGGATAACATTGCTCATCCTAAAGTTGAAATCATTATGCCTGAAGAAAAAAGAAAAATTATAGATTTATCAGAAACAAAAGATACCCTATCAATACGAAAATCATTAGATCCTCTTACAGAAGGTAAAGATTACGTTCAATTAATCTAGTTCAGATTTTTTAAGAATTCAATTACTGCTTTAGCTGCTTTTTGGGAAGCCCCAGGTTCTCCTAGAGAAGCTTTAATTTTGGTAAGTTCAGTTTTTATATAATTCAATTTTTCTTTATTTCTAATTATTTCTTGGCAATATTTGGAGATTTTTTCTGCGGTAGCATCAAATTGGATAAATTCCTCAATTAATTTGTTTTTGTAAACAATATTTACTAATCCTATGTAAGGA
>CAYQXW010000033.1:0-12799 GCA_964421615.1 uncultured Planctomycetales bacterium | reverse complement strand
CCCTTTCATCAACATTAATAAAATCATCACCTAAGCCCATCAATTCATCATTATTTAAAATTCCCAATCTTTCTTCTAAATTACCATAAGTTAACACTAAAGGATTCTTAAGATATATCTGGCTTAACCCTCGAACATCTAAAATCGCTAAATTTTCCTGTAATCGCAAAGATCTTAGAATTTGAGGATTTTTCTTATATAATTCTGATAAATTTTTATTTTCTAAAAATTCCAAATTCTGCTTCAATGCTATCGCCCTTAAAACATCTGAATTCTGTTTATATACTTGCGCCAATCCTCGATCATCCAAAATCTGTAAATTTTTTTCCAGCTGCCCAGATACTAAAATCTGAGGATTCTGAATATACAAATAACTCAAATCCCTTGCATCTAATATTCTAAGATTATCTTCAAGATTAGTTGCCTTCAACACTTCAGGACTTTGTTTATATAGTTGGCTTAAACCCCTTATATCTAAAATATTTATATTATTTTCTAACTGCACTGAAATTAATATTTGCGGATTTTTTTTATAAATTTCGCTCAATCCTTTAGCATCTAGAAATATTAAATTCTTCTCTAACTGCATTGATACTAAAACATGTGGACTTTGTTTATATAGTAAACTCAAATCTCTTGTATCTAAGATACGTAAATTACCCTCTAACAATGTAGACATTAATATTATAGGATTTTGTTTATATAATTGGCTTAATTTTTTCTCATCTAGGATTTTAAGATTTTTTTCCAGCTGAGTGGATTTTAATATATCTGCATTCTGATTATATAAATAACTTAATCCCCTATCATCTAAAATTTTTAAATTTTCCTCTAACTTAGTAGCTTTTAACGCATCTGAATTCTTTTTATATATTTGGCTTAACCCTCTTTTATCAAATATTTGTAAATTCATAACTAACTGCGTAGCTCTTAACACATCCGGATTTTGCATATATATATAAGTCAATTTTTTATCATCTAAAGCTTTAAGATTAGTTTCTAATAACATTGACCGTAACACCTCTGGGGATTGCTTATACAAAGCCTCTAACCCTCGATCATTTAACAATTTTATATTTTGATCCAACAGTTTAGCTGTTAAAATACCCGGATTACGCAAATATAACTCACTTAATCCTCTATCATCCAAAATATTTAAGTTTTTTTCCAAAGACACAGACAATAACAAAACGGGATTCTGTTTATACAAATCACTTAAGCCCCTTTGATCTAAAAACTGTAAATTTTCCTCTAACTGCGTTGACCTTAAAACTTCAACATTCTGTTTATAAATTGAACTTAATCCCTTTTGATCAAAAATATGCAGATTCTTTTCCAACTGCTGAGCTGTAAGAACATAAGGATTCTGGATATATAAATAACTTAATTCTTTTTCATCTAATATGCGTAAATTTCTTTCTATCTGTTCTGAATTTAATACCATCGGATTTTGCATATATATATCCTGCAATCCTTTACTATCAAATATCTCTAAATTTTTTTCCAAAAGCAGCGAAATTAAAATAATCGGATTCCGTTTATATAAACTACTCAACCCTTTTTCATTCAAAATCTTTAAATTCTTCTCCAGTTGCATCGTAGTTAAAACACTAGGATTTTGTTTATACAAATCACTTAATCCATTCTCATCTAAAAACTTTATCTTCTGATCTAAATTTCTTGTTTTCAATATACGGGCATTACGAAAATACAACTCACTTAAATTATTTTTATCCAATACTAATAAATTTTCTTCAACTTGTAATGACACTAAAATACTCATATCTTTCTTATACAAATCTTCCAAATTCTTTTTCCTTAAAAATAAAATATTCTTACTTACAGTTATAATGTTTTTACCTAACAAATCTTTTCTTATCTTCAAACCATAATGCACAAATAACGCTGCCATCAATACACTTCTACTATCAGCTATAACTTTCAAATCCCTCAATATTTCAAAAGCTTTCTGAAAATCTTCTTCGGATATCTTATTTTCGTTTATAATTTTTTTATAATGTTTCTTTTCAAATAAACCTTCTAATAATTCTGCCATCCACTGGGTATCTTTCTCTAAAATTTTTCCGTTAACAATATCAAATTTTTTTATAAAATTTAGAGCTGCCTGCAACTGATGCAACACATACAATTTACCATCTTTTGTTACACGCTTTCCTTGCTCATCAAAAAGCACCTCTATTGCTTTATAAATAACTTCTTTCTGATTTTTTAACAAGTAATCCGATTCAACAAACTTAACAAATTCTGTCAAAAGCGCCTTAACTTCTTCTATTTGTGTTACATCCCCTGATTCTACTCCACCATCTCCTATTTCTTGTGCTAATTCTCTTATCCCGCCAAATTTATTTTTTACTATTTCAAGCTTTTCCTGATACTCATCTGTGTACATCCAATTCTCAGAATAAAAATCTAATTCTTCATAAGCCTCTCGATACAATTTAGCATTACGTAATAACCCTTCCTTTAATTCATTATCCTGCTGAACTTGAGTATATTTTTCAAATTCCTGCGCAAAGAAGATCAATAAGTCCCGATACTTAGTTGATAATCTAGCTTGTAGCTGTAAATCCGAAGCCAAATTCTTCTGGGTCAAAGCATTATCACTAAAGTCTACACTTTTCAATAAAACTCCCGGTAGATTATCAGTAACCTCGAGAATAACTCCAATTTGGTATTCAAAAATAGCCTGTACTTTTTTATCTTCATCCGAATCTGTAAAATCTAAGTATTTTTTTAGTTTATCTTTTTGGTTTTGGGTTAATTCTTTATTCGTAACTGTCTGAACATATTCCTGAACTTTTTCTCCAAACATTTGTCCAATCAAACTAGGATTATTTCTGAATTTATCAACATCTTCAACTGTATCATGTAATAATGCAGCTATAATTAAATCTGGATCAGTAATCCCATAATTTTTTATAAAATTAAGTGCCGCCTGCAAAGGATGAATAGGATATAATTTTGCATCTGCTCTTAATTTTTTACCCTGTTCACTAAAAACTATATCAATAGCCTGCCAAATTCTGTTTTCATGTTTTCTTAATGAATTATTTTTGCCTACTAATTCAAGCAACTCAATTAAAACTTTACGTATCTCCATAATAGAATTTTCAGCTTTTTGCATATTCTCAGGAGTATTCTTTAACTTACCCCACTCTAAAAAATCTTTTCCCAACAATTTACTCATTTGCGCAAAAATAAATTTTTCTATTTTCTCATCCTTTGTGACATCAACTTCACGCACTTTACTTTTATTCTCTTGTTTAATAATTGCAGAATTAATTGCCCCAAATATAAGTCTCTTTTTAGCATTATCCAAATAAATATTTATAGGTGATTTTTCACCACTTATTCTCAATTCCAAATACTCTTTGCCATCTTCTTTCTTCAAATTAATCTTTTCAACAAAATCATCAACCTTAATTAAAACTTCAGAATTCTCACCTTGAATAATTTCTCCATAATTCTGTGCAAATATAATATTAACTAACAGCTCTTGGATCATTTTATTCTGCTGAATAATACTTATTTTTCTCCCATATATTTCTGTTACAACTTTATGGCCTGACTTCGGAAGTTTTTGCATAATTTTTTCTGCAGTTCTAATTTCCGTTAACATCACGCCTACTCTTAACGATTCTTCTAATACACTTATTGTTCCCAACTCCTCTATAACTCCTTTAACATTAGACTCTACCTCACGATACAATACTTTATCTGGCCCATATTTTACTTCATAAATAACCTCAGGAAGATCATCTCCAACTTCATAACTTACGATATAAAAATTACCTTCAGATTTTTTAATATTCCCAAATACTTGCGCTCGCGATATTCCTCTATACAATGCATTAGAAAAATAACCTTTGAATTGTTCTGCTTCTTTTAAAATTATATCTGCTACATTAACCAAAAATTTTGAACGATAAGTAATTTTTTTAACGCTAACTATATTTTGAATAGATTCATTATATATTTGATCATCATAAATATTTATTCCGTAAATCCTATCTTTTTCTTGCTTTAAGAAAAGAATATCTCTCTCAACATAAAAAGAATCATTAATCCTTAATACTTCCCCGGGATTTATTTCTAAATCTTCAAATCCACCATCTGCGGTTTTTCCTGTATCAACAAAAATTTCATTATTTCCATAATTACTGACGTTAGATTTTTTTTCAATAAAATTCTGGTAATGTTCGGCAAATCTTCCAATAGATAAAGAATAAACTGGATTCTCGGAAAGCTGATTCAAAATCTCCAATAAAGCCGTTGAATCTAATTCACTAAGTTTTGTAATTAATTTATCCGTGCCATCTATTTTAATATTTCCCAACGCATGAAAAATATGGTTTCTGTTCATAAAATTATCTAATAACCACTCATCTCTTTTCTGCTCATCTAAAACTATCTTTTTACCAGCCAAATCATTCCCAGATTTTAAGGTAAAAAACAAATCATATTCTTCATACAATTTCAAAGTTTCCGGTAAATACATATAAGTTAAAATATACGGATTATTAATATATAACCGGCTTAGCCCCATGCTTTCCAATAAATTAAGATTTTTTTCAAGCAAAGTAGATGTTAGTATCTGCGGATTCTGCACATATAAATTACTCAAACCTCTTTCTTCCAATAGAGTCAAATTAATTGCCAACTGCATAGAAGTTAATATTTGCGGATTTTGCATATACAAACTATTTAAATTTTTATCTTCTAACAAAATTAAATTTTCTTTAACCTGCTGGGAAGTCAATATCATTGGATTACGAATATACAAATCTTTTAAACCTTCTTTTTCTAACAAAACCAAATTTTCCTTAAGCTGCCCAGATCTTAATATTTCCATATTTTGTTCATATAACCGGCTCAACCCTCTTGTTTCCAATAAATCTAAATTTTCTCTAAGTAGAGAAGTTGTTAATATTCTAGGATTTTTACTGTACAAACCGGATAAACTTTTACTCTTCAAAAATAAAATATTGTCTGATACAGTCGACACTTTACTTTCAAGTAAATATTTTTTAACCGGAATATTGTAATGTATCAATAATGCTGCCATTGTTGCTCTTTTAATATTTGCCGCAATTTTAATTTTATCTAACTCTTCCAAAGCCTTGCGCTGCTCTTCAAATGTTATTTCATGAACAACAATAATCTTTTCATACTCTTGTGGTAAAGTTTTTACTCCACCATCATTAACAGCTTGACGAATTAACTCCTCTCTATCACCATAAAAAACATGCTCATCTAAATAGTATTCCACAATCTCATCTAAATTACTCCAATACTCTTGAGGCACATTCTTCTTCCCAGATAAAATTAAAGCCACTTTAGAACTTAATGGTTTAAACATCGTAGAGAGCTCCTCATTATTATCCTCCGCAAACTTTATAGCTCTAACTGCTAACTTAGGTGGCAACATATAAATAAGATCTGTTAATGTCTTAGAATTATTTTTGTATACTTCTAAAAACGCATCTTCAACCAATACAGCTAAATTAAAAAAGATTTGATTAGTAGTTTCTGTTAAAACTAAACCTTTCCGTAAAACAGAGGCCAATTCAATTTTTTCCCGTACAGATAATGATTTCATAAAAGAAATAATATCTTGAGAATCATTTTCATCACTCACAGTAAAGAAATTAACTAATTGTTCATCTGTTAACTCATTAATCTTTCCGTGATCTATAAAAATTTCGCTATATTTAATTCTTTTAGTATTTGATGAAAATTTATTTTTAGTTCTGACTAATAAAGACACTCCTTTAAAAATTTCAGAAACTACAAAATAAAGAATTGAAAAACCCAAAGTCCTTTTAAACAACTCCTGTTTTTTATTTTCACTGTTGCTTCTAGGAAAAGACTTAATATCTGCTCTTTCTAAACCTTGCTCTATTACTTCATAAGATTTCTCATAATCTTTACCCCTATAAAAATAGTAACTCAAAAACCAATAAAAATAATATTCTTGTTGATAAACATCTAAATTATTCTTTAATGTTACTCCAATATTACTCCAGGTTTTGTCTTGTTTGCTTAGCTCATCAGACAACACTAACCACTCCATATTTCTTAGTATTAAACTATATTTATCCAACTGAAAATTAAATTTTTGTTCTTTATTGTTTACTGTGATTTTCTCTGGTAAAGCTTCAATAAAATCAGCTAAAACCTGTGTAGCTTTAAATTTCCGTTGATAATCTTTAGAATTAATATCAAACAAAGATCCAAAACCTCCTACCTGTCCTGAATTAACTTCAATAGTATGTAAATTTTTATTTTGATCTACAATTAAATCTAATCCGATAAATCCATTCTTCTCTTTGGTTGCTTTAATCAGTTTTTGCGCATCAATTTTTATTCTTTTAAATAAATCTTTAATTTCAGCATCAGAAAATCCAGACTTTTGTAAAAATTCATAAAAATTTTCAACTCCTGCTCCTTGAGAAACATTAACCGGATTTTCATTATACAAATCATGTCTGACTTCTATCGTATCGTAATCTATAAATATTTTTTCATTTGTCCAGCCAAACAAAACACGCAAATTCCAATCAATTCTTTTCTCATCATGATAAACAGGAAAACTAGGGATTCTTTCCTCAAGAATAATATCTCCATTATTTTTAAGTAACCACTGCACATATAAAACAATTTCATCTATTTTTTCCCGATTAAACATTTTTATACCATTACCTTGAGATTCATTAGTAGGCTTAACAACTATTTCTTCAAAATTAGAATGTTCATCCAAAAAATTTTGAATAAGATTGAAAATACTTTGCTTATCTAAGTTACTCTTTTTATCAAAAATTATATAGTCCACAATTTTAACACCCGCCAACTGCAGAATTTTCTTATTGTCTTTTTTATCTTTAGAAAAACTATGGTGCGTTGTCTTGGCATATCCCAAATTCTCTAATTTATCTGCCAACTCTTGAGAATGGCCATTATAAAAAATTTTATCTAAAACAACCGGCTCTGTAAAAGTTGATAAAGTTAAATATGGCTGCATTAATCCAGAATTAAAAGTTAATGCTTTCTTAGTTTTCACTTTGCCAGTATCTTTATCTATTTCCAACCCCTCCTCTAAAGGTAGAATAAAAAGTAAATCATAATCTTCCAAAAACTTCTTTTCTTTAAAATCATTTAATAGAATATTTCTCATTGCGCTAGGATTAAAAACCATATCCTCATCTCTTTTTTGTAAAAGACCCAAATCTAAAATATTTAATCCCGGCAAAACTACACCTATCTTACGTTTATTGTTGTTTTGAAATTCAGTAGCTTTTACAATTTTCTCTCCAGTAAATAATAATTGCAATCCTCTTTCTCTATAATAGCTAGCTGCACTTTCCCCAGCATTTAAATAATTTACAGTTACTAAATCTGTGTTTTTATAAGATTCGTTTCTAAAACCATTATCCTCATTTATTCCTATTTCTTCATCAATTATACTAGCAGACACTAAATAATCCGCATCTTGGATAACTTTTCCGCTATCATCATTAGTCAATCTCATGATTCCTGCTTCTATCGCAGGCAGCATATTAAAGATTTCTCCTCCAGAAACATAATTACGGATAACCTGCCCATTTGCAGTAAATTTTGGTTCTTTAATACTATATTCACCTTCTTTGAAGGATTTTTGATAAGCTTGATAATAAGTTTCTTTACTCCACGATTCTTGAGATGTTAAATTGGTTAAATCTTTGCTATCTATCTTTGAACTCATAATAGAGTTCTGGATTCCCGCTTTCGCGGGAATGACAGCATTGTTATACTTACTCTTAAACCACTGTGCCAATATCAACGAATAATACACTTGTCTTAAATTTGCATATTTTTTATTTGAATTAATTTCTTTATTTAGTTTAGGAATGATATTTTCACGCACCAGCTTTGAGGCATATTTATTTAAAGCTCTTGCTTTATCATCAGCAAAGTTATAAGTTGCATCCGTTTTAAGATAATCCTGCTCCAACATTACTTTTAATGTTGCCTTATAAATATAGGCACTACCTTGCACTTCTTTAATAATAATCTCATCCGGCACTATCCATGGACGTACTAGTGTTGGGATTGTGGTATTATCTTGTCCATATAACTCTTGAGCTTTTTTATAAAGTTTATCCCAATACTCTTTTCCTTCAATCATGGACGGGCAAGTATATTTGGCGAGATCTTTTTTTAGTTGAAGATCTGATTCTAACATTATTCTACCAATATCAGTCTTGGCTAAATTTTCATCGATTATAGACTCTGCAGCATCCGGCCTTAAATTCACCCAAAAAACATCATTTGGCAGAGCTAATCCAATATAAAAATATTTCATTAACTCAGTTGTTACCTTCTTTATCTCTTCTGACTTTTGATTTTTAACACTGCCCTTATCCAACATCAACTTAAAATCATTACTCTGCTGATCATAAGACAAATAACGCAAATGCACCGGACGAAATTTCTCCATCACCATAGTGTTATACGCACTTGCCATTCTTGAAGAAATATCTAACTGCCCGGCAACTTGCGCAAAACCAGTGCTTTCAAAACCAAAAATTAAAATAATTAAAAATGAAATAATTTTTCTAAACATTTTTTACTTTAAGCATATAACAGCTTGTAATTAATAGATTTATAAATATTTATAAAGTTATAAAGTATAACATATGGACGATGGTTTTCAAGACAAAACCATAAAAAAAAGGGCGGTTTTTCAACCGCCCTTTTTACTTGGAAGAGCCCAAAAATTACGCTGTCAGATTTACTTCTGAAGAAGATAAATCCTGAGAGTATTGCTGCATATACTGAAAAAGATACTTCATAATCCCATTATTCGATGTATTCCCACTCGATGAAGATTGCTGCCCCATATCTCCCTCACCATCCATTGGTGGTGGCGGCGGTGGCGGCTGCTGAGTTTTCATTTCAAACTTCTCAACCGAACCATTATCATTTGAATCAAACTGTTTCAGGAAATCCTCAACTGTTATTGAACTTCCCGTACTTTGATTCACCTGACTTAAAAAAGATGTAATTTCAGACTTATCCTGCACTCCATCGTTATTAGTATCGACTTTGGAAAATAAGTCATCCATCATTTGCTGCATATCGAAAGATGAATTCATATTTTGCATCATTGGCGGAGGTTCCGGCGGTTTCATAGCTTCCATCTCAGATTGACTAAGATATCCATCGCTATCTGTATCAGCTGTTTGGAAAAACTTATCAATATCCATGGTTTTACCAGTTTTTTGCGACATTTGACTATCAAAAGCCACAAACTCCTCTTTGCTAATTTTGCTATCACTATCGGTATCAACTTTAGCAAACATTTTATCGCGCATCTGTTGCATCATTGAAGCACTCATCGTCGACATTCCACTGCTTATCCCGTTAATCATACTTCTCACCCCCATTCCTAAGTTTATTTTTGTATGGGAACCCCCATACTTCTTCTGCTCCCTATTTCAGAAGAATCTACTTATGACTATTCTCAATTTTTTTACTTTTTTCAAGATCAAAACTTTCTGGTGGTGGCGGTGGAGGTCCAAAATCATCCATAAACATATCTCCCGGTGGTGGTGGTGGAAATTTTTTCGAATGATCCTTAAACCTTTTTGCCATATCTTCTTTTAATAATTGGTTTTGCTCTGGAGTTAATACACTATGCATTGCAATAATCATCTCCAACCTTAGATCAAACATTTCTAAAAATAAAAGCTTTAGCTCTTCATGAACTTTTTTTATCTGTACAATATTTAATTCTTTTTGCTCTAACAAATCCCGCAGCTGCAATTTATTTTTCTCGATACGCAAAAATAAATCCTGTGTTTTTTCATGATGTTTTGTTTCAATTTCTTCCATCATAACTTTTTGTTTAGAAGTAATACCCAACTTCTTATCCAACTCAGCCTTATGCTTCTCTATTTCTTTTTTATGCGCCTGCCAATCTTTTGACGCGTGTTGCGCATATAAACTACTAATACCACACAAGAACATGAACAAACTAAAAACACATAATTTCAATTTCATAACATCCATCTCCACATTACAAAAACTAAAATTGTTTTGGCGCTCCGTGCCTAACAATATCATTAACTATTAAAGAAAATACTCCTCAACAGCTGTATAAAAATTAATATCTTTTTTAATATTCTGTTGTGAATATTCATTTATAAAAGAAGAAATAACATCCTTCTTTAAACTTTCCCTCGCTTGCATTTCTCTCTGCTTTCTAAAATTAATCGTTTGTGTAATAAAATAAGCTATAAAAACAATCAAACTAACACAAACAGCAACAGATATTGGTTTAAGAATTTGTAATTTCCTAGACAAAAACTCCCAAAGCTGAATATTTTCACTTAATTCACAATTATCTAATTTTATTCTTTTTTCAATTTTCAACCAAAGTTCTTCTGGAGGATTAACACTTATACTATTTTCAAAAGGCTCAACAAGCATTTTTTCAGAAAAAGATAAAACTTCTTTGCAACAAGCACACTTTTTTAAATGGTTGCTCAACTCACAAACTTGATCTTTATCCAATAGCCCATCAAGATATCCAGATAAAATTAAATCCTGAGCTTGTTTACAATTCATTTTTAATCACCTTCCTGCCTAACACCAACAATGATTCTCTGGCTCTTTTAACTCGAGAACGAATGGTGCTTGGTCCAACTTGCAACACTTCAGACATTTGCTCATAACTTAACCCTTCAATACTTCTCAAAACTATACAAATCCTCTGTTCTGGCGAAAGAAATTTCAAAAGCAACTCAACAACTTGCTTTTTATACTCTTCATTAATAAAATTATCCATATCTTTACTGAAGAACTTCGACAATAACTCATCATGATACTCAACTTTACTATTTTTTTCTTTTGCAGCCCTATTAACATAATTAAGCGTACAATTGACGGTTATCCTATAAATCCAGGTTTTCAAGCTAGATTTAAACTGAAAACTCCCTAATTTTTTGTGCACGGTCAAAAATACTTCTTGAACCAACTCCTGAGCATCTTCTTTATTATTTACAATTCGAAGAGCAACATTGTACACAAGCTTAGAGTAAGTTTTATATATAACACTAAAAGCATGCATATCGCCATGCGATGCCTGAATAATTAAATCTTTTGAGATTTCATCCATAATATATCTTTTGTATATTAGACAAAGAATATTGCATAAATGTTGCAAATATTTTTATTTTTTACTAATTGACTCCTATAAAAATATTTTTCATCTGATTGGAAGGTATATTTGATTCTAAAACCACAAGGATATCTTTGATTGTTCGATTAGATGGGAAAGATTTTTCTTCTTCTAAACGCATAACATCAGCAATACAACATACTGCTTTTGCTAAATACTGCTTAGCATTATCTTTCAAACATGACCCTGCAACAAATTCCTGTATTCTCTCTTTCGAAGGAACTATTCCAACGCTTAACATATTCTGCATCTCTTGCAACTTTTTATCCACATCAATAGACTGGATTTTATTTAAAGAAATTTTAAACATATCTACCTTCAAATTATCTATCGCCTGCGTAACCATAGGCAACACCCTAAAATCAATACCACCTAAATCATTATTCTGTCCACCATCTTCTTTTTTAAATCCTTCACTATCCATAGCATCAACTACCCTTGATGTTTTTTTATCTACTTTGATGTAGAAATTAGAATCTTTCATCTTTTCTCGCCAACTTGCAAAAGGTATTTCATAAAGATAATATAAATAATCTTTCGTCTCTTGCTTTTCTTTTTTACCATTCACTATTGCTAACATCACCAATTGTTCTCTTTCTACAGGACTTAATCCACTTAATATATCTTTATAAAATATTTTTTTATAACCTTCTTGATAATCTCCTATACTTAACTTTATCTGTTGCTTAGTTTCTTTATTATAAAAAATAGGAGCTGACCAATTTAAAGCAACTAGTTTAGGATCTGTAAATATTCCTTCTTCGTAATACTCTACGCCAGGCCCCAAAGAAGGATACATTGTCACTATTTTGAAATTCTTATCTATTATTATTGTCATTCGCACATATTCCCCACTCACTTTATCTTTAAAATATGCTATTAACATATTTTTAAATACCCAAAATATCTTTTGGTCTTCAGGCAAAAAACTTAAATTCTTTGCATTTGATATAGCCTCGGTAATCCAAGACTTTACCTCTTGTTTACCATACTCTTTTGGGAAATACGACTTTAAACTTGCATTATTTTTATCTTGAGTATAAATAAAAGAATGTTCTAATAAAATATGTTTTTCTGTTGCAGGTATAAGTATTAAATTTTGATAAGATTTTCCAGAATAAACATTTAAAATTTCATCATTCCATCGCTGAAAAAGCAAATCATCTTCCAAAAATTTTTTATTTTGATCTAGAAAATTCTTAAATGCTTCTTCTCCTTCTAAAAAATTAATTTTTATTCCCGTCAAAAATAATATCCTAGATTTTACAATATAATTGTATTTGTCTTGAGGATCTAAAGAAATAGCTTTTTCTATTACAGATAAAGCCCCTTCGTTCCTATCTAACTCCATCAAAATCTGACTTAGTTGCCTAAATAATTTAGATTTACCAGGAGTTAACCGTGTTGCTGTTTTAATCTCTTCAAGCGCATCCTCATATCGACCCAATATCTTTAAAATCTGACTGGCTTTTTCATGATAAAAGCTAAATTCTGAATTTAAAAGTATCGCTTCATCTATCTCTTCCAATGCCTCTTCATACATTCCTAAATCCTTCA
>CAYQXW010000032.1:0-13021 GCA_964421615.1 uncultured Planctomycetales bacterium | reverse complement strand
CGCCCCTTCTTCAAAAACACTTTTGCTTTTAAAAACTCCGACAATCTTTAAACTAGCACCCTTAAGCTTTAATTCATCCCCAATATTTTTCTTTAAACGGCTCGCTGCCATACTCCCGATAATCGCTTCATCAGATTTTTTAGGTAAAACACCTTTTATCTTGATTTCATCAAACAAAAAAGAATTTAATTGCCAGCCATAAACTAAAATATATTGTTTAATTCCGATATTCGCAAAATCTAAAGTCAAAGCACAAACATCTTCTACAATAGGTAATTTTTTTATTTCTTTTAAATAATCTTGATTAACATTGCTAGATAAAATATCTGCAGCTTCTTTTTCTAAAACAATTAAATCCGTACCCCTATTTTTATAAGTCGTACGCAACATCTCTTCCATATTACTGGCTAATCCCGACAATGATACAAAAGCAGCAATACTTACACCTACACCCAAAACTGTAAAAAAAGTCCTAGATTTACTGCGCCATAAATGTTTAAAAATTATTGTTAATAAATTCATTATTATCCTGTTTTTTAATGCACAAAAATACCCATAACACCCTTGCGCACCATCATTACTCCAATTGATGCCAAGAGTATATACATAATTTTAGAAAGGATTCGTAAACCTGATGCGCCCATTAACTTCATCAGAAGATCACTCTTAACTAAAGTCAGCCAAGCAATAAACATATTCAAAATTAAAGAAACAAAAGTTGGCACCGTTCCATTCGCATCAACCATCATTAAAGAAGTCGTTAAAACTGCAGGACCTGTAATCAGCGGCATTCCAAGTGGAAAAACCCCTACATCTTTATCGCTACTAGTTGCTAAGAAACTTTTTGAAGCCGAAGGTAATAATAATCTTACAGCAATAACAAATAATAACAATCCGCCTGCAATCTGAAAATCAGAAATAGTAATCCCAATAAAACGTAAAACTATTTTCCCCACAAACATAAAAACTACAGCCACAAAAGTTGCTGTAGTAACAGAATCAATTATAATTTTTTTTCGTTGTTTTGAATCTACACCTTCGGTAAGTGATAAAAAAAGAGGAATATTTCCTAACGCATCAACTGCGACAAAAATTGCAACAAAAGCTAAAAAATAGGGTTCTAATGATCCAAACATGTATTTATTATATAAAATTATAATTACTTTTACAAGCTATTATCTAGTATTTAATCTTCATCAAACATAATCCACACGCCGCTGCTGTAGGACCAGCAAATTTTCTATTTTTCTGTTGTAATATTTTTTTGATGCTTTCTGGAGAAATTTTACCTCTTCCAACATCAATCAAAGTTCCAGCAAAACTTCTTACCATTTTATGTAAAAAACCCGCACCATATACATCAATAAAAACATAATTATTTTTTTTAGTAATTCTAATAGCTTTTATTTCTCGTAAAGTTGATATTTGTTTAGTTTCATCTAAAATACAGAAAGAAGTAAAATCATGCTTTCCTTCCAAATATTTAGCAGCTTTTTTCATTAAAGAAATATCCAACTGTGCCCAATTTAAAAGATAGAAAAAACCTTGATTAAAAATATCAGGGTAATGAGAATTTAAAATAGTATATCGATACCATTTTTCTTTAGCATCAAAACGACTATGAAATTCTTTAGGAACTTTTTTTATTTTAACAACTTTTACACTTTTAGGAAGATTTGAATTAATCGCTAACTGAAGTTTATTTAGTGGAATATTTTTTTCAGTAAAAAAATTTGCAACTTGTTGTTTTGCATGCACACCAGCATCTGTACGGCTAGCGCCAATTAAATCAATTTTCTTATTGAATATTTTTTTTAGGGATTTCTCGAGGACTTCTTGAATTGTATTACGTGTATTAATCTGTTTTTGCCAACCATTAAAACTTGCTCCATTATACTGGATAGTCAAACAGATATTCGGCATTTTCGCTGAATTATAAAAAAGGGAGATAGTTCAAAAACTATCTCCCACTAATGTTTATTTAATTACTTCTAATGCAATCTGAACTGCGTTTGATGCTGCGCCTTTTAAAAGATTATCTGCAACAACCCACATCCACATACCATTTTTAACAAAAGGATCTTTACGAATACGTCCGACATAAGTTTCTGTCTTTCCTTCAACATCCTTTGGCATAGGATAAAGCCCTTGTTTTGGATCATCAACTAAAACAATACCTTCAGATTTAGATAATAATTTTTTTACCTCTTCTGGCTCAATCGGTTTCTTGGTCTCAAAATAAACAGATTCTGAATGACCTGTTCTTACAGGCACTCTAACCGTAGTTGCTGAAACTTTGATTTTCTTATCACCCATAATTTTATGGGTTTCTTTAACTAACTTCCATTCTTCAGAAGTAAAATCATTCTCTACAAACCCACCGATTTGCGGAAATACATTATAAGCTAACTGCTGCGGCATTGCTTTATTCGCAACATTCACATGTACATTTTGATAATCAGATTTTGCAATTTCTTTTAACTCATCTTTCATCTGGTCAATCGCTGCTTTTCCTGCGCCAGAAGAAGCCTGCAAAGTAGTCACAATCACTCTTTTAATCCCAACTTTTTTATGAATTGGATTTAAAGCTACGACCATCTGCACTGTAGAGCAATTTGGATTTGCAATAATACCTTTATGTTTTTTAATATCTTTAGCATTTACTTCAGGAACTATCAATGGGACATTTGCATCCATACGAAAATCCGCACCATTATCAATTACAACTGCACCTCTTTTTACAGCTTCTTGTGCAAAAGTAACAGCAGCACCTTTTTCGCCCTCAGTTCCAGCAAACAATGCAATATCTACACCATTAAAAGAATCAGGACAAATCGCTTCAACTTGATATTTATCTCCATCAACAGTCATTTCGCGATTTGAACGTGCTAAAATTTTTAAACTATCTACTGGGAATTTAAATCTTTTTAAACAACGGATCATCTCAATCCCCACTGCACCTGCACCAACAACTGCTACATTAAATTTTGATTTCTTTGCCATCTATTCTTTCTCCGTAATTACAAATATTGTACTACTAAATCTCCAACTTCCTTAGTTCCATAACCCATTTTACCTGCAGCTAAAGTTAATAATTTTTCATTAGCTACTTTAATTACAGATTTTTCAATTGCTTTACCTGCTTCTGCTTCACCTAAATTTTCTAACATCATCCCTGCAGCACAAATCGCCGCTAAAGGATTAATAACATTTTTACCCGTATATTTAGGAGCAGATCCGCCAATAGGTTCAAACATAGATACTCCGGTTGGATTAATATTTCCACCAGCAGCAATACCCATTCCACCTTGGATCATCGCACCCAAATCAGTAATAATATCACCAAACATATTATCCGTCACTATAACATCAAACCACTCAGGATTTTTTACAAACCACATGGTCGTCGCATCAACATGAGCATAATCAGTTGTAACATCTGGATACTCTTTTGCTAATTCATTAAAAGTTCTTTCCCATAAATCAAAAGCATAAGTTAAAACATTAGTTTTTCCGCAAAGAGTTAATTTCTTTCTTTTATTTCTCTTTCTGCAGAATTCAAACGCATATCTTAAACATCTCTCAACACCCTTGCGAGTGTTATGGGAAACCTGTAAAGCAACTTCATCTTTGGTCCCTTTATTCTGAAACTCGCCTAACCCTTTATATAAACCTTCGGAATTCTCACGTACAACTACAAAATCAATATCTTCCGGTTTTTTATCTTTTAATGGAGTAAACTTTTCGTTGTATAATTTTACTGGTCTTAAATTAATATACTGGTCCAAAGAAAAACGAAGTTTCAATAAAATTCCTGTTTCCAAAATTCCTGGTTTTACTTCAGGATGACCAATTGCGCCTAAAAAAATAGAGTTATACTTTTTTAATTCTGCAATATCATTATCATCTATAGTTTTACCAGTTTTTAAATATCTTTCACCGCCAAAATCAAATTTTGTGGTCTCATATTTAAAACCAAATTTTTTGGAAGCTGCTTCTAAAACTTTTAGCCCTTCTGCAACAACTTCTGGACCTGTACCATCTCCACCGATAACTGCTATCTTATACATTTTTTCCACCTTTTTACTTATTTTTATTCTTCATATAATTCATCAACCCGCCCTGTTTAACTAAATCTTGTAAAAATTCAGGGAAAGCTGCGGTATTATACACTTCATTTTTGGTCAGATTTTTAACCTGCCCCTTATTTAAATCTATTTCTATTTGATCACCATCATTAATTTTATCAACTTCATTTGTCTCTAAAAAAGGCAATCCTATATTTATCGCATTACGAAAAAATATTGCCGCAAAACTTGGAGCCAAAACAGCCGCAATTCCACAACCTTTAATAGCTAACGGTGCATGTTCACGAGAAGAACCGCAACCAAAATTTCTTCCAGCAACAATAATATCACCTTTTTGTACTTTAGATACAAAATCCGGCTTGATTGCTTCCATACATTTCTTGCCTAATTCAACAGGATCTGTAGAAACTAAATATTTCGCCGAAATTATATCATCAGTATTTATATCTTCACCTAATTTATGTACTCTACCTTTAATTATCATTTTAAATTACCTCCTGCGGATGTGCAATGCTACCTTTAATCGCACTTGCCGCGGCAACTGCTGGACTAGATAAATAAACAAAAGATTTCGGAGATCCCATTCTTCCAATAAAATTTCTATTGGTTGTCGCAATACAAGTTTCTCCTTCTGCTAATATTCCAATATGTCCGCCTAAACATGGACCACAAGTAGGTGTTGAAACGACTCCACCTGCTTTAACAAATATTTCAACTAACCCTTCATTTATCGCTTGCGAATAAATTTTCTGTGTTGCAGGAATAACAATCAAACGCATTCCTTCTTTTACTTTTTTACCTTTTAAAATTTTTGCTGCAATTCTTAAATCTGAAATTCTTCCGTTAGTACAGGAACCAATAACAACCTGGTCAACTTTAACATCCTTTAATTGACTTACTGGTTTAACATTACTTGGAAGATGCGGACATGCAACCTGTGGTTCTAAATCCGTTACATCCCACTCATAAACTTTTGCATAATTTGCATCTTTATCAGAATGCAATTGAGCAATTTCTTTTAAATTTATTTTTGTCTTTAATTTATTATTTTTAATAACTTCCTTAATATACGCAATAGTAATTTCATCTGGAGCAATAATACCTGCACGCGCTCCTGCTTCAATCGCCATATTCGACATTGAGAATCTATCATCAATCGGAAGTTTTGAAATTACAGGTCCAGTAAATTCCATAGCAGCATATAAAGCACCATCCACACCAATCTGGCCGATTGTATATAACATCAAATCTTTTCCCGAAACCCATTTATTCGGTTTACCTTTATATACAAACTTTATTGACTGTGGAACTTTAAACCAGCATTTACCATCGATAAAAGCACGGCCTAAATCAGTTGAACCTACACCGCTGGAATAACAACCTAAAGCGCCGTAAGTACAAGTGTGAGAATCTGCACCAATCACCAAAAATCCCGGCATCAACAAACCTTTTTCCGGTAATAATGCATGCTCAATACCCATACAACCGATTTCAAAATAATTTTTAATACTCTGCTCATTTGCAAAATTCTCAAGAATCTTGCACTGATTTGCCGAACGCATATCTTTTGCCGGAGCAAAATGATCTGGGATAAGCGCAATTTTATTTTTATCAAAAACTTTTTTAAATCCAGCTTTTTTAAACTCCTCAATCGCTAAAGGAGCTGTAATATCATTACCAAGACAAAGATCTAACTTTGCCTCGATAAATTCACCTGGTTTAATATCTTTTTTATCTGTATGCTTTAATAATATTTTTTCTGCTATTGTATAACCCATAATCTTACTTAAATTTTTTGGCTACTAACGTAGCATTATGCCCACCAAATCCTAAGGAATTAGACATTGCTACATTCACTGTTACATTTCGCGCAGTGTTAGCAACATAATCTAAATCACAATCTGGATCTGGGAACTCATAGTTAATAGTTGGTGGTACAACATTATCCTTTATCGCTAAACAAGAAATTACAAATTCTATTCCACCTGCTGCCCCTAAAAGATGTCCAGTCATAGATTTTGTGGAACTCATCATAACTTTTTTCGCATGATCTCCCAAAGCTTTTTTAACCGCTAACGTTTCAACTCGGTCATTCATCTTTGTAGATGTTCCATGCGCATTTATATAAGTAACATCTGTAGGATTTAATTTTGCATCTCTTAAACCCCATTTCATTGCTAAAGATGGACCATAACCATCAGGATCTGGAGCAGTAATATGATACGCATCACATGACATACCAAACCCAGCCATTTCAGCATAAATTTTCGCGTTACGTTTTTTTGCATGATCTAATGATTCTAAAATAACTAACCCGCAGCCTTCGCCCATAACAAAACCATTTCTTTCATTATCAAAAGGTCTACAAGCTTTTAATGGTTCATCGTTTCTCGTGGACAAAGCTTTCAAAGCACAAAATCCGCCGATACCTAAAGTAGTAATACAACTTTCTGTTCCACCGCAAATAACAACATCAGCGTCTCCTCTTTGAATCAATCGAAATGCATCTCCAATTGCATGGCTACCAGATGCACATGCTGTTGTAACACAAGTATTCGGGCCTTTTAATCCATGCTGAATTGCAACTTGTCCTGCAGCCTCATTTACAATCAACGCAGGAATTAAAAAAGGAGTAATTCTCGATGGACCTTTAGCCAAAACAACTTTATGTTCAGATTCAATAATTCCTAAACTACCAATACCAGAGCCGATAACAACTCCGAATCTTTCTCTATCTTCTTTTTCAAAATCTATCCCAGCGTCTTTAAAAGCCTGGTAAGCCGCTGCTACTGCAAATTGAACAAATTTTTCCATACGATTAGAATCTTTTTTCGTCAAACCGTATAATAACGGATCAAAATTTTTCAATTCAGCTGCAATTCTACAATCATAAGCTGAAGCATCAAAAGTTGTAAGAGGACCAATCCCACATTTAGATTCTTTTAAAGATTGCCATAATGTAGGAATATCATTTCCTATTGGGGAAACCGCTCCTAAACCAGTAACAACAACTCTTCTTTCTTCCATAGAATTTATATAGTTTATATAATTTACCCCACCCTAAAAATAAGGTGGGGTAAATTATATTAGTTATTTACATTAATTATTTATTGGCGGTTTTTTCTTCAATATATTTAATTGCGTCGCCGACCTTGGTAATTTTTTCTGCATCCTCATCTGGAATTTCAATTCCAAATTCTTCTTCAAAAGCCATAACTAATTCTACGGTATCCAAAGAATCTGCACCTAAATCATCAACAAATGATGCTCCAGGAATAACTTCTTCTGGTTTTACTCCAAGCTGCTCTGCTATAATTGATTTTACCTTTTCTTCTACTGCCATTGCATCTCCTCCTTGAATTTCCCTCTAATTTTGATCCAACTGCGATCAGAGGGTAAGTTAAGACCTACTTTTTTTTAATTATGCCATTACCATACCGCCATCAACTACAATTGTCTGGCCGGTTATATAATCAGCTTCATTAGAAGCCAAGAATAAACATGCATTTGCTACATCTTTCGGACTTCCTAATTTACCTGAAGGAATATTTGCCTTCATTTTTTCCACTAACTCAGGTGAAAGTTTATCAGTCATTGCGGTCTGAATAAACCCAGGAGCTACTGAATTAGCATTAATATTTCTTGATGCAAACTCTTTTGCTGTAGTTTTTGTAAGAGCGATTATACCAGCTTTTGAAGCTGCATAATTTGCTTGCCCTACATTTCCCATCAATCCAATAATTGAAGCAATATTTACTATTTTACCGTACTTCTGTTTCATCATCGGTTTTACAACTGCTTTCGTACAATTGAAAGTACCTTTGAGGTTAACATTTATTACGGCATCCCACTGTGCTTCATCCATTCTTAAGAGCAATGTATCTTTAGTAATTCCTGCATTGTTAACTAATATATCAATCTTGCTAAATTTGTCAAGAATTTTGTTTACTGCTTCTTCTACCTTTTTTAGATTAGTTACATCTACTTGATCTGACATAGATTTACGGCCTAATGCTTCAATATCTTTACATGTTTTTGCAGATTCTTCAGGATTCACATCCCAAATAATAATATCCGCACCTTCTTGTGCATAAAGTAAAGCTATTTCACGTCCGATTCCTCTTGCGCCACCTGTAACTAAAGCAACTTTATCTTTCAAACGCATTTTATCCTCCGAATATTTCATTTACAAAGTAAAATTAATAATATCGTCTTTCTTCTCTATATTATATACAGTTGCTGTAGGATCTATCTTACGCATTAAACCTTTAAGCACTTTACCTGGTCCGATTTCCACAAACTTAGTCACACCTTGAGATAAAATATAACGGATAGATTCTTCCCAACGCACTGAACAGTGGATCTGTTTCACTAAATTCATTTTAATTTCTTCAGACTTCACCTGCGGCTTAGCGGTATAATTACTAATTACTGGAACCTTTGCATCTTTTAAAGTTACTTTATCTAACTCTTTTTTCAAATCAATAGAAGCATCTACCATCAAAGAAGAATGAAACCCTCCACTAACTTCCAAAGGAATTACTCTTTTTGCCCCTGCAGCAGAACATAACTCTGATGCTTTAAGCACCGCTTCTTTTTTTCCTGTAATAACTACCTGCCCAGGACAATTTAAATTTGCGATTTCTGCCCCTGATTGAGCACAAATCTCTTTAATCTTATCATTAGCTAAATCTAAAACTGCAGCCATAGTTCCAGGATTTTTTTTAGCTGCCGCTTCCATTATTTCGCCTCTTCTCTTAATCAAAGAAATTCCATCTTTGACAGAAAAAGCTTCTGCAGCAATTAAAGAACTATACTCCCCTAAACTTAATCCTGCAATAAATTCAGGTTTAACATTAAATTTACCTATAAAAGCTTTATAAGCAGCAATACTCATTGTTACAATTGCTGGTTGAGAAATATTCGTAGGCTTCAAATCTTCTGCTGCCCCCTCAAAACAAATCTTTTTAATATCAAATCCTAAAACTTCATTCGCCTGATCAAAAACTTCTTTACTCTCGGCAAAAGTTTCATATAAATCTTTTCCCATTCCTGGAGACTGACTACCTTGTCCTGCAAATAAAAAAGCAAACTTATCCATTTATCACCATTTAATTATTGTTGCGCCCCAAACAAGACCAGCACCAAACGCAACTAAAAGTACAATATCACCTTTTTTAATCTTTCCCTCTTTAACTGCCTCGGTTAAAGCTGTAGCTAAAGATGCACTCGACATATTACCACAACGTTCTATATTTAAATAAATCTGCGCATTATTACATTTAATTCTTTCCGCTACCGCATTAATTATACGTAAATTTGCTTGATGCGGAATAACCCAATTTATATCTGAAGGTTTTAACCCGGCTTTTTCTATTGCTTGTGATGCTGCCTCAACCATACTCATTACAGCAATTTTAAAAAGCTCATTACCTTCCATTTTTAAATAATGTAACCCTTCTGCAACCGTTTCTTTACTTGCTGGAAATCTAGAACCACCCCCAGGAAGTTTTAACAGATCAGTTTTAGAACCATCGCAACCTAAAAATGTTGATAAAATTCCGCCTGTCTTTACTTCTGATAAAACACACGCACCAGCACCATCTCCAAAAAGAACACAAGTACCGCGATCTTTCCAATCGGTGACAGAAGACAATACTTCCGCCCCAATAACTAGAGCATTTTTATAAGCATCTCGCGAAATAAACTGCTGAGCAACATTCATCGCATAAACATATCCTGCACATGCCGCAGAAATATCAAAAGCAACAGCTTTTTTAGCACCTAAAGCATTCTGTACAATACTTGAAACAGATGGGAATAACATATCAGGAGTAATCGTCGCTACAATTATTAATTCTAAATCTTCAGCTTTTAAATTAGCACTTTTTAAAGCATCTTTCGCTGCTTTAATCGCCAAATCACTGGTAGCTTGCCCTTTTTCTACTAAATGTCTTTCTTTTATTCCAGTCCTGGTCGTAATCCACTCATCAGTTGTATCGACCATCTTTTCCAAATCAGCATTAGTTAAAATTTTTTTTGGTAAATATTCACCAACGCCAATGATGCCAACTTTTTTCATTGCATTTCCTACTTTCTTAATCTATTTTAAAGCTACTTAGGTATATTAACTTTACTTAAATCTTCAAGAATATGTTCGTTAAACTTACCTTCTATTTCCTCTTTTGCAACTCTAATGGCATTTTTTATAGCATACGCATTCGACCTGCCATGCCCAATAATAACAACACCATTAACACCTAAAAGAGGCGCTCCACCATATTCAGAATAATCTATATCTTTTTTAAATTTTTTAAAACTTCCTTTTAAATGTAATAACCCCATTTTACCTAAAGGATTTTTTAACAAATTAGTTTTTAATTTTTTTTGTAACGCTTCTGCTAAACCTTCTGCAACTTTTAACACAACATTACCAACAAATCCATCGCAAAGAATAATATCACAATCACCAGCAAAAATATGTTTGCCTTCAACATTCCCGATAAAATTCAAATTACTTTTTGATACTAATTCAAAACTTTCTTTAATAAAATCTGTTCCTTTTGATTCTTCTTCCCCTACATTTAAAAGCCCAACTTTAGGATTAGATTTATTAAGAATAACTTTAGAATATACATTGGCCATAATGCCATACTGCAAAATATGAAGTGGTTTGGCAGCGATATTCGCTCCAACATCAATAATTAAAGCAACTCCTTTTAAAGTTGGCATTAAACTAGCGATACCTGGTCTTTCAACTCCAGGCAGCAAACCACAAGTTAACGTTGCTGCACAAACAGCAGCACCAGTATTGCCAGCGCTAACAAAAGCATCAGCTTTACCGTCTTTAACTAACTTTACACCTACACTAATAGAAGAATCTTTTTTCTTACGGATAGAAACAGCAGGAGAATCACACATATCAATAATTTCAGAAGCATGTTGAATGTGTAACCGTTTTTTGTCATACTTACGATTTGAAAGTAACTCCTTAATCTTATCTTCAAGACCTACAAGAATTACTTCCAAATCATATTCTTTTAAAGCATCTAAAACCCCATCAATTACGACCTTCGGGGCATAATCGCCCCCCATAGCGTCGACAACGATTTTCATAGTTTTATTGTTGGTTATGCTTCTTTATTTTTTTTCTGTTTTTTTACCTTGATCTCCACAGCCTGTTTTCCAGCATATTGTCCACAGACTTTACAAACCCTATGAGGTAATTTGGGAGTATTGCATTGAGGACAAGGAGCTAGTCCTGGAGACTTTACTTTCCAATGGGTTCTACGCTTTCCACCCCTCGCAGCCGAGTGACGCTTCTTTGGTAATGGCATATTAAACTCCTTTCTAAATAATTACTTACTACAAGTACATTTTTCTTTGTTTAAATCCGCACCGCACTTTTGACATATTCCTTTACATTCAAGATGGCAAAGCGGATTTACCGGATAATCTAAAATTATATTTTCTCTTATTTCTGGATTTAAATCAATTATATAGTTATTTCTATCTACTGTATAATTAGCATTAAAACTTTTCTCAAATTTCTTTTTTACTTCGCATAAACATCTACAACAAATTATCTTAAAGCTGCCGGTCAAATTTATTTCAACATTAATAGTATTAGTATATTTATTCGCAATAACATCAGCGATAACTTTATCCTCTACTATCATCAAATCAACATCTAAATCCAATTCTTTAGGATCAATCTCTTCCTGCTGACGCCACCCCTCAGCTCCAATTCTTTGTGCATTTAATTTCATTTTTTTAATTTATTTTTTAAAGTTTTTTGCACAAAATCAGGAACAAAATTATGTAAATCTGCTCCTAATATAGCCGCTTCTTTAAGTAATTTAGAAGAAACATAACTAAATGACTCATGTGGCATCATAAAAATAGTTTCTATATTACTGGCTAACTTACGATTCGTCAAAGCCATTTGAAATTCATATTCAAAATCAGAAATCATTCTTAAGCCACGAATCAATACCCGAGCATTTTTTTTATGCGCATAATCTACAATCAACCCCTGAAAATGATCAATGGTAACACCTTTCATACCTTTTGTAGCTTTTTTAAGCATCTCTACACGTTCTTCAATGGTAAAAAAAGGATTTTTTTGAGTATTTAAAGCTACAGCCACAATAACTTCAGGAAAAATTGCTTTAGCTCTTTTAATAATATCTATATGACCAAACGTAACCGGATCAAAAGAACCTGCATAAATTGCTAACTTATTAGGCATTTCTTTTTAAACCTTCCTATAAAAAGAAAGCAAGCTATCCCCATACTTGGCCTGCTTAAATAATTTCAAATTTCCTGCGGATTCTGGAGCAAAATCTTTTTTAAAATGCTGCAATACAAGCAATCCGAGTTCAGATAATATATCATAAAGCGCTATTGATTGCAAGGTTTTTTCTGTTAAGCCTTGATAATAAGGAGGATCAGCAAAAACTAAATCAAATTTTTTATTATTTTTAAATATAAGAGGAATTATTTCTATTGCATCTTTATGAATAACTTCAGTTTTTTTATTAGAATCCGGCTTATTTACCCCTAAATTATTAATATTTTTCTGAATTGCACCTAAAGACGCTCGGTCATTTTCCACAAAAACAACCTCTTTAGCTCCCAAAGATAAAGCTTCTAACCCAACAGCACCAGACCCAGCAAACAACTCTAGAATAACTAAATCTTCAACATCGTTAATGATATCAAAGAGAGCTTTGCGGATTCGATCTTCTGTAGGCCGAATATTGTGAGGAGCTTCTAAAGCTTTTCCTTTATATATACCTGAAATTATATGCATAGTTTATCCAATCAACATTAGTTTCTCATATTCAGGAAACCGCTGCAAGAGTTTTTCTTTTATTAATTGATTATTTGGGGTTTGTAAATTTGGATCTGCACTAATAATATGTATAGCC
>CAYQXW010000031.1:0-13055 GCA_964421615.1 uncultured Planctomycetales bacterium | reverse complement strand
TGGGTCTGGTAAGGCTTTTGATACGGATAAATATTTTGTGATTTGTTCAAATGTTTTAGGTGGATGTAAAGGATCAACAGGTCCGTCAGAGATAAATCCTAAAACAGATAAACCTTATGGACTTAATTTTCCTCTAATTTCTATTTGGGATATGGTCGAATGTCAGAAAAATTTAATAGAGTATTTAGGAATAGAAAAACTTTTGTGTGTTGCTGGTGGCTCGATGGGGGGAATGCAGGTTTTAGCGTGGCTAGCAAAATATCCGCAAATGATCAATAGTGCGATTCCTATTGCTACAACTTTAAAACATAACCCGCAACAGATTGCATTTAATGAAGTTGGCCGACAGGCGATTATGGCGGATTGTTTATGGAATAAGGGAAATTATTATGAAAAAGGTTTGTTTCCGGCTAAAGGTTTGGCAGTTGCCAGGATGTTAGGACATATAACTTATATGAGTGATAGTTCTATGGCGGAAAAATTCGGACGAGAAAGAAAAGAAAAAGGTAAGGATGCTTTTCAATTCTCTGCCGCGGATTTTGAAGTTGAAGGATATTTACATTATCACGGGGATAATTTTGTAAAAAGGTTTGATGCTAATTCATATTTGTATATTACTAAAGCTATGGATAATTTTGATGCGATTAGAGGCAAACCATTAGCGGATTTATTAAAATCTGTAAAAGCAAAAGTTTTAGTTATCGCTTTTAAATCAGATTGGTTGTACCCTGCGTATCAGTCTAAAGAAATTGTAAAAGCTTGTAAACTTGCAGGAGTGGAAGCTAGTTTTTGTGAAATTGAATCTAAATATGGTCATGATGCTTTTCTCATTGAAATTAAAGAACAGACACATCTGATTTCTCATTTTTTAAAAAAAGTATTTTATAAATATGATGTAGCAGGTAATTATGAATAATAAGAATATTCGATTAGACCATAAAATTATTTTGGATTTTATTAAGCCGGAATCTTCTGTTTTAGATCTAGGCTGTGGTAATGGTGAGCTTTTATATTTATTGATCAAAGAAAAACAAGTGCATGCACAGGGTATAGAAATAGACGATAAAGCTATCTATAATTGCGTGGAAAAAGGTTTAAATGTTTTTCATGGAGATATTGATACAGGATTAGCGGAATATCAGGATAAATCTTTTGATTATGTAATTCTTAACCAAAGTTTGCAGCAGGTTAAACATTTTGAAGCGGTTTTTGAAGATGCTTTACGCGTAGGTAAAAAAGTAATTACGGGATTACCTAATTTTGCATATTACAAATCTAGATTTCAACTTTTTTTTGAAGGCAAAGCGCCGGTAACGGATTCATTGCCTTATACGTGGTATGAAAGTCCGAATATGCATTTTTTTAGTATTACGGATTTTATCCGGTTTTGTAAAAGAAAGAATGTAAAAATAGAACAGTCAGTTTTTTTATCTGAAAATAAAAATAAGATTTCAGGTCTAGTGAATTTATTTGCAGATACGGGAATTTTTCTTATAACCAAATAATTTATTTAGTTATTTTTTTTGAGGAAATATATGAGTAATTTAAAAATAAATATTTCTAGTGTATTAGAAAAAGTTAGAACTAAAAAACCTTTAGTGCATCATCTTACTAATTGGGTGACAATTTATGATTGCGCTAATGTAGTTAAAGTTTTTGGTGCATCTCCTGTAATGGCACATGCGCAAGAAGAAGTAGAAGAGATGGTTGATATTGCAGGTGCGCTTGTTTTAAATATTGGAACATTGACTGTTGATTTTGTGGATTCAATGAAGAAAGCAGCTAAACAAGCGAATAAAAAAGGTATTCCTATTGTTCTTGATGTGTGCGGTGTAGGCGCAACGAGTTTACGAAATAAAAAAAGTTTTGAATTGCTTGATGAAGTTAAAATAGATATTGTTAAAGGAAATGCTTCTGAAATAACTTGCATAAGTGGAGAAAAAGTTCAGACTAAGGGAGTTGATTCATCTTTTGTAGAACATAACTTGGTTGACATCGCGAAAAGAGTTGCTCAAAAATATCAGAATATTGTTGTTATAACCGGAGTTGATGATATTGTTTTGAATCAGCATGAAGCCTTTTTAGTTAAAAATGGTCATGCAATGATGGCGAATATTGTGGGAACAGGGTGTATGGTTACATCTGTAATCGGAACTTTTGCTGCAGTGGAAAAGAATTTAGTTTTAGCAGCTACGAGTGGTTTAGTTTGTTATGAAGTGGCTGCGCAGTTAGCAGCAAAAAAATCTAAAGGCCCAGGTTCATTTAAAGAAAAACTTTTTGACGAGATATTTAATTTAAAAAAATCCACTATAGAAAAAAACCAGAAAATAGTAAAAATTAAATGACAAAAGAAGATATTGTTAAATACTTATTAGAGATTGATAAAGATAAAATTGCTGATTTGTTTAAAGAAGCAGATGATGTGCGCAAAAAATGTGTAGGAGATGATGTTTATTTGCGTGCTATTATTGAATTCTCAAATTATTGCATAAAAGATTGTTTGTATTGTGGGTTAAGAGTTGAAAACAATTTTGTGCAAAGATATAGAATGAGTTATGATGAAATTTTTTCTGCTGCTCAAGATGTTGTTGGTTTAGGTATTAAAACTGTTGTATTGCAATCTGGTGAAGATAAATACGATATTGATCAATTTTGTAGATTGATAGAAAAGATAAAAAAATTAGATTTAGCAGTTACTCTATCTTTAGGGGAACTAAGTTTTTCCGAATATAAAAAATTAAAATTAGCTGGTGCTGATCGATATTTATTAAGATTTGAAACTTCTGATCCCAAATTATTTAAAAAATTAAGGCCAGGTTGTAATTTAGAATCAAGAATAGAGTGTTTAGAATGGTTAACTCAATTGGATTATCAGGTTGGTTCTGGAATTATGGTTGGATTGCCAGAACAAACAGTAGAAAGTTTAGCAGAGGATATATTATTTTTTAGTAAATTAAATTTAGACATGATTGGTATAGGCCCATTTATTGCACATGAGAATACTCCTTTAAACGGTATATCTCGGGTTGATTTGGAATTTGTTTTAAAAGTTTTAGCATTAACCAGAATTGTTAATCCATATTCTAATATTCCTGCAACTACAGCTGTGGGAACTTTAGATGTTTGCGGCCGGCAGCGTGCTCTTTCTTGTGGCGCAAATATTGTTATGCCGAATGCTACCCCTATTCAATATAGGAAATTATATGAAATTTATCCGGATAAGCTTTCTTTTGCCGATGATGCTTTTAAAAGTAAAGAAACAATTGAGAATATGATTGTTTCTTTAGGAAGAACTATAGGAAAAGGTTTTGGACATAGTTTAGTCAAGAAGTTATAATAGGTGTAATTATGAATATTTATTTAGATAATGCAGCAACAACACAAATAGACCCATTAGTTACTAAAGCTATTTTAGAATTTCAAAAATCTGGTGTAGGTAATGCTTCTTCTATTCACAAATTTGGGTTAAGAGCAGCGCAAGGTGTTGAAAAAGCAAGACAGGTTATTGCAAAAAAAATTAATGCGCAGTCAAAAGAGTTAATTTTTACGTCCGGTGGAACAGAATCTAATAATTTAGCGTTATTGGGAGTAATAAAAAAAGATGATCATTTAATTGTTTCAAAAATTGAGCATCCCAGTATATTAGAAGTAGCCAAATATCTCGAATCAATAGGCGTGCGGGTAACTTTTTTGGATGTGGATAAAAATGGATTAGTTGATCCTCAAATAGTTTTAGAGAAAATTCAAAAGAATACAAAATTAGTTTCAATAATTCATGCAAATAATGAGATAGGAACTATTCAGCCGATAAAAGAAATAGGCGCAATTTGTCGCCAGAGAAATGTGCTTTTTCATGTTGATGCTTCTCAGAGTTTTACTAAGCTGGAATTTGATGTTGAGAATTTCAATGTTGATTTAGCTACTTTAAGTAGTCATAAAATTCATGGTCCTAAAGGTGTAGGATGTTTGTTTATCCGAGATGGAGTGAAAGTAAATCCATTGTTTTTTGGAGGACACCAGGAAAATGGATTAAGACCCGGGACATATAATTCTGAAGGGATTGTGGGATTCGGTAAAGCTGTGGAGATTTCAGATGAAAAAACAAATTTACAAGTACTTAAGCTGAGAGATTATTTTATTGCTGAAGTAGAAAAAAATCTAGAAAGTGTTTTTTTAACTGGTTCTAGAGAAAAAAGAATTTGTAATAATGTGAATTTTGTATTTGAAAAAGTTAGTGGTCGTGAATTACTTACAGAATTAAATCGCCGGGGAATTTATGTTTCAATGGGGTCTGCTTGTTTTTCCAATAATCTTAGTCCGAGTAGTGTTTTGTTAGCTATCGGTGTGGATGCGCAAAAAGCAATGAGCGCAATAAGATTTAGTTTGAGTAAATTTAATACAGTAAAAGAAATAAATATAGTTGTTAAAAACTTAAAAGAGATAGTAGTTTCTTTGAGGAATAAAAGTGAGTGATTTAGAATTTAATAAAACATTGGATTTAAAAGGTGTGCCTTGTCCTCAGAATGCAGCTAAAGCTTTACTGGAAATTGCAGTGATGGATACAGGTGAGAAAATATTAATTACCGTTGATGATGGTGAGCCTGTAAATAATGTTTGTTTATCGATAGAAGAAGAGGGATGTAAAATTTTAAACAAAATCAGGGAGGATAATTCTTGGAAGCTATTAATATTGAAAGAATAAAAAACATACCTTTATGTAAAAAATGTGTTTTACCTGAAAATAAACCAGATTTATTTTTTGATGCAGAAGGTGTTTGCAATATTTGCCGGGAATTTGAAAAAAGCAAAAAAGAACAAGAAGAGATAAAATTTTTTGAGACTGATTTTATTAAGATGATGAATCAGTATAAATCAAAAGGTAAGTATGATTGCTTAGTTATGTGCAGCGGAGGAAAAGATAGTACTGCTGCTTTGTATTATATGAAAAAAAGATATAAAAAGAATCCTTTGGCATTTACATTCGACCATGGATTTGAAACTGAAGAGGCTTTGGAAAATATAAAGAATGCAGTTGATGCTTTAGGTATAGATTTTGTTTTTTTTAAATCGGATTTTATGAAAGAGATGTTTGCAAAGATTATTGAAACTAATTCTAAAGCCGTTATTTGTCATCCTTGTTCGATTTGGTATATGCAGCTTACCTTTGATATTGCTGCTCGTTTTGAAATTCCAGTGATTATCGCTGGGTGGACAAAAGGTCAATCTAGTAAACAGCCGGTTATGTCAAAGTGTGGATGTAATGTGCATCAGCCGGAATTTATTGCGATGGCTCGGGAAACTCAGGAATTTATGAAGAATTATTTAAAAGATCATCCGAAATACAAAGATTTTCCGATGAGTATGGAAGAAGTTTTAACTCAGGCGAAGAAAAAGAATAAGAGTATTGTTTTATCTCCGCATTGGTTTTTGCCTTTGAATAGTGATGAGTATGTAGAGATTATTCAGAAAGAATTAAAATGGAAATATCCGAAAGTAAGCTATCCGGCTAAAACTACTAATTGCTACTTAAATTTTCTTTCAGTGTATTATTCTATAAAAAACTTTGGTTATGCGCATTATAACGTAGAGATGAGTAAGATGATTCGCGAAGGATTAATGACAAGAGATGAAGCTTTGAAATTATTGGAAATAAATTTTGATGAAAAACTGTTGCAAGATGTGGCAAATAAGGTTTGTGGGGAGTCAAATGAAAAGAAATAGAAGTGTATATTTAGATTATAATGCTACGACACCTTTGCATCCGGAAGTTAAAAAAGCGATAAAACATGCAATGGAAGTTTTTGGTAATCCGTCGAGTATTCATAATTTTGGGCGTAAAGCAAAGCAGATGATAGAACATTCTCGAGAGATCTTAGCGGATTTTATCGGGGCAAAAGCTGATGAGATAATTTTCACCGGGAGTGGTTCTGAAGCGAATAATACCGTAATTGATATGTTTTCTTATCCAGAAAATTTAAAGAAATATTTTTCTCCGGATATTGTGAATAGAAAAAGGATTGTGACTACAAAAATAGAACATCCGTGTGTTTTGGAATCTGCAGCATTTGTGGAAAAAATTGGGCTGGAAGTAAAATATTTGAATGTTGATACTTATGGCAAAATTGATTTAAGTGAGCTTGAGAATTTTTTGAAAGATAAAAATACAGCTTTAGTTTCAGTAATGGCAGCAAATAATGAAATTGGTACAATTCAGGATATAAAAAAAATATCAGAAGTTTGTCATAAATATGGAACACTGTTCCATACTGATGCGGTTCAGGCTGTAGGTAAAATACCGGTGAATGTGAAAGATTGGGATGTGGATTATCTGACTTTTTCTGCGCATAAGATTTATGGACCAAAAGGTATCGGTGCTTTGTATATTAAAAAAGGTGCGCCATTTGCTGCGTTAATTCGAGGTGGGCATCAGGAAAAAGAAAAACGTGCTGGGACAGAGAATACTATTGGAATCGTTGCTTTTGCAAAAGCAATTGAGCTAAGAAAAAAAGAGATGAAAGAAGAATCTAAAAAAATTATAATTTTAAAAAATAGATTAAAGGATGGGATTGCAAAAAATATACCAGGTATTCATTTTAACGGTCATCCTGAGGATTGTTTGGTTGGTACTTTAAATGTTTCGTTTGATGCTGCTGAAGGAGAATCAATCCTTTTGTATCTTGATATGGAAGGAATTGCGGTTTCTACAGGTTCTGCTTGTGCTTCAGGTTCATTAGATCCGTCGCATGTTTTGTTATCCATAGGGTTGCCTCCTGAAAGAGCGCATGGGTCAGTAAGAATGAGTTTGGGTAGAAATACGACGAAAGAAGATATAGATTATGTAATTGAAAAATTAGTAAACATTATGAAAAGAATAAGACAGATGTCAACATTGCATCTGGGAGAGGTGAGAAATGAGTAGGCATTTAGATTGGTTGTACACAGAAAAAGTTAAAGAACATTTTACGCATCCTAAAAATATTTTGTCTAATGAAGATGATTTTCAAGCTGATGGCCGCGGTGTAGTTGGAAATATTAAGTGTGGTGATGAAATGTTAGTAGTTATAAAAGTAGATAAGAATAAACAAACGATTAAAGAATGTAAGTGGAAAACATTTGGTTGTGCGAGTGCAATAGCGAGTACTTCGGCTCTTTCTGAGTTAGCGATCGGTAAAACATTAGATGAAGCTTATAAATTAACAGCTCAAGATGTGGCATTAGCACTTGGAGGATTGCCGGAACATAAAATTCATTGTTCTGTTTTAGGTGATAAAGCTTTACGTGCTGCGATAGATGATTATTATACTAAACAGGGAATGTTGGATAAAGTAAAGCAAGAGCAGGAACATATAATTTGCCAGTGTTTAGGAATAACGGATAGAGAAATTGAAAATGCAGTGTTGGAAGGTGCGCGAGATTATCTGCAGTTGCAGGAAAGAACTAAAATTGGGACGGTTTGTGGTAAATGTAAGGAAAAAACTGAGAAACTTTTGGGTGAATATATATCTAAGTTTTTTGATAAAAAATAAATTATGATTTTGCAAAAAACAATTCTATTCTTATTCTTAATTCTATTTGCGTTTATAGTGATTGATTATTGTTGTATGAATGATAAAGTTAGTTATGCTGATTATCATTCTCTTAATTTTTGCCACTATATTTGTTCTAATTTAGTTATGAAAAAGATTTTTCTTATATTAGTTGAGTTGAGTTTAAGTTTTATTTTAATTAATCATTTGTTATATAAAAATCCTTGTATTGTTCCTTTAGAGTATCCTCCAGAAAAGTCTTAAATTATAAATCTGAATAAATATTAAAAATTATAAAAAAGGGGAATATATGTGGTTTAAAAAGAATGTTTTTTGGATGATTTTGGTATTTTGTTTTTTTAAAACTGTTTATGCTCAAGATGCTGAAGCGCAGAAAAAGGAGATTTATTCTAAACTAAATGATAAATATTGTACTACTATGCCGTTGGATCGTTGCAATTGTCCTGCAGCGCAGGCAATGAAAGCTTATATTGATGCGTTTTTAGAAACGGGTATGGGGAAGGATGGTATTTTTTTGCGAGTAGCCAAAAAATATTCTATTAAAGTTATTAATGATGAGAAAGTCAGGCTTGACGTAGAAAAAAGGATGAAAGATGAAGTGGGTGGTAAATATGCTATTGGAGAGATTGAAGATCTTGTGCTTAATTTTGGAGTTGTAAGTAAAAAACAGGATAAAGCCAGTAAAGTTACTAAGATTTATAATAAAGGAAATATTGATTTAATCATTACTAATTTGAGAGTTTCGTGTGATTGTGTAAGGGCTGCGTTAAAAGTTGATAAGACGAAAACAGCTTATTTTGGAGTGGGTGGAGCTGTTTCTGGGTTGCAAGTAAAGGTTGCACCTGGTAAATTTGCAGAGTTAGAAGTTGTTTTGGATTTGAACCATTCTTCTATGGGGATGGGAAGGCAGGTAAGAGAAGTTTTTATATCGAGCAATAATTTATTTGAGTCGCAATCTTCAGTAATATCGGAGATAGAAGTAAAAGAATAATAAATAATAAAGTTTTAGTTTTTAAAAGGGGATGAATATAATTCATCCCCTTTTTTATTTTACACATATTTAACTTTTCCTTTATATAGCTTTAACCTCTGTTGTTTATACTTTGTTCATGAAAGGAGGAGGAATGCATTACAATAATGAAGCAATCGTTAGTGGGAAAATATTTAACATGGATTTAACATAGGCTTAACATATATATAATATTAATAATTTATTATATACCTAAATAATTAGGAGGATTTATGAAAAAGATTTTTTTTAGTTTGATATTATTTGTTTTATTTGTTAGTAATGTTTTTGCAGGTAACAGTAATTCTTTGCAAATTAAAGGTTCAGATACTATGGTTAATTTAGCTCAAAGTTGGGCGGAGAAATATATGGAAATTAATCAGAAAGATTTTATTGCGGTCACTGGTGGAGGTTCCGGGACTGGAATGGCTAGTCTTATTAATGGGTCTTGTGATATTTCTATGAGTTCTAGAGATATAAAGAAAAAAGAGATAGATTTAGCTAAACAAAAAAATATCGTTCCTTTTGAGATGAAAGTGGCTTTAGATGGAATTGCTGTAGTAGTTAATCCTAAAAATTCTGTAAGTAAAGTGACTATGGAGCAGTTAGCTGGAATATTTACAGGAAAAATTACTAATTGGAAAGAATTAGGTGGGGTTGATACAAAAATTGTTTTATTATCTAGAGAAGTTAATTCGGGAACGCATGTGTATTTTAAAGAGCATGTATTAAGGCGCAATGATCCAGCTTCTAAAGAAGAATTTGCAAACAGTTCTTTGATGCTTTCTTCTTCTCAGGCGATTGCTGATGAAGTCGCCAATAATATTGGTGCAATTGGTTATTATGGAATGGGTTACATTTCTAGTCAACAAAAACCATTGGCAGTTTCTAAAGATGATAAAAGTCAGGCAATTGATCCTACTATAGATAATGTGGTTAAAGGATTATATCCAATTTCAAGACCGTTATTTTTTTATTTAAATGGAGAGCCAAAAGGTTTAGTGAAAAAATTTATAGATTTTGTTTTATCTAAAGAAGGTCAGGAAATAGTTAAGCAAACGGATTTTGTTCCAATCAAATAATTATGTTAAGAAAAATAAAAGAATTCATTATTGAGAAACTGATTTTTATTTGTGGTTTGGCTTCTATTATTTTTGTGGTATTGATTTTTGTTTTTCTTCTCAAAGAAGGTATATCAGTTTTTAAGACTGTTAAATTGAATGAATTTGTGTTAGGGAAAAATTGGTACCCTATTTCTGATCCTGCGCAATTAGGTATATTGCCTTTGATTTTAGGATCATTGATGGTGACTTTAGGTGCAGCTGTAATTTCTGTTCCTATAGGCGTAGGTTGTGCAATTTATATCGCTGAAATAGCTCCTGCAAATATAAAAGAAATTTTAAAAGCTGGAATAGAATTACTTTCTGCTATTCCAAGCGTTGTGATTGGTTTTATTGGAATGATAACACTTGTACCTTGGATAAAAAATGTTTTTCATTTACCAACTGGGCTAACTGCATTTTCTGGTGCGGTGATGCTTGCTTTTATGGCGATGCCGACGATAGTTTCTATTGCTGAAGATGCTTTGTATTCAGTGCCTAAAACATATAAAGAAGGCGCGTTTGCTTTAGGTGCAACGCATTGGCAGACTATTTGGAGAGTTATTTTACCGGCAGCATCATCTGGATTATTAGCGGCGATAATGTTGGGGATTGGTCGAGTAATTGGTGAGACGATGGCAGTAATGATGATCACAGGAAACTCAGCAGTTATTCCTCAAAGTATTTTACAGCCGGTGCGAACTTTAACTGCAACTATTGCAGCAGAGATGGGTGAGGCTGTAGTGGGCAGTGAACATTATTTTGCGCTTTTTGCAATTGGGGTTGTGCTTTTTATTATTAGTTTTGCGATTAATGTAACCGCAGATTTATTTTTACATAAAGATAAATGAAAAGAAATCCACAAAGAACACAAAAAATATTTTTCTTTTTACTTCTACTGGCAACTTTGCTGATTGTTATTCCTGTTGGATTTATTGTAATCATAATTATCCAAAAAGGATTGCCGGCAATTAATTGGCAGTTTCTTACAGATGTTCCTCGTCAGGGGATGCGAGCCGGCGGTATTTTTCCGGCGATTGTGGGAACTGTATATTTAGTTTTAGGGGCGATTGTTTTTGCTTTGCCGATAGGATTGTTAGCGGCGATTTATTTAAGTGAGTATGCTAAAGAAAATATTTTGACTCGGGTAATTAAACTTGCAATTGTAAATTTGGCGGGTGTGCCGTCAGTTGTTTATGGTTTATTTGGTTTAGCGTTGTTTGTAGTGTTTTTTAAGTTTGGGGCTTCTATTCTTGCAGGATCATTAACATTAGGAATTATGATTTTACCAATTATTATTACAGCATCTCGAGAAGCTTTGGAATCTGTTCCGGATTCATTTCGAGAAGTAAGTTTATCATTAGGTGCGAGTAAATGGCAGACGATTAGAAATATTGTTTTGCCGAATGCTATTCCGGGAATTTTAACTGGGACGATTTTAGGGTTGGGAAGAGCTGCTGGTGAAACAGCTCCGATTCTTTTTACTGTAGCTGCGTTTTATTTACCAAAGTTGCCGAATTCGCCGATGGAGCAGGTGATGGCGTTGCCGTATCACTTGTATGTTATTTCAACGCAGGTTCCGAATGTGGATGAGAAGATTCGCTACGGTACAGCGTTTGTTTTATTGATGTTGGTTTTAACGATGAATTTAGTGGCGATTATCATTAGGTATAAATTTAGAAAAAAGAAAAAATGGTAAAATTTAAAATTGAAAATTTAAATATCTGGTATTCGAGTGTGCAGGCACTTAAAAATGTTAATCTCGAAGTGCAGGCAAATCAAATTTTGAGTGTTATTGGTCCATCTAATAGCGGTAAAACTTCTTTTTTGAGAATGCTAAATAGATTGAATGAAGAAAACCCGCATTTTCGGTTGCAGGGAAATGTTTTAATGGATGGCAAAGATATTCATGAAATTGATAAGGAACTTTTACGTAAAAAAATTGGGATGGTATTTGCTCTCCCATTGCCGCTTCCGTTATCTATTTTTGATAATGTGGCGTATGGTCCACGTATGCATGGGATCACGAATAAGAAAAAGTTAGAAGAGATAGTAGAGAGATCTTTAAAACAAGCGTATATTTGGGATGAAGTACATAATAGATTTAATGATTCTGCTTTTAAGTTATCTGGCGGCCAGCAGCAGCGTTTGTGTATTGCCAGAACTTTAGCAGTTGATCCGGAAGTCATTTTATTTGATGAACCTTGTTCAGGGTTAGATCCTATTTCGACGGCAAAAGTTGAAGATACAATGTTGAAATTAAAAAAAGATTATACGATTGTTTTGGTTACTAATAATGTTAAGCAGGCAGCAAGGGTAGGAGATAAAACCGCATTTTTTTTGCAAGGCGAGTTAGTAGAATTAGATCGGACAGATAAAATATTTACAATTCCTCATGATAAAAGAACTGATGATTATATTAGAGGGAAATTTGGATAAAAGATAGAATATGAAAAATAAAATTGTAGCGAATAAATTAAACCTTTGGTATTCAGAATTTCATGCGCTTAAAGATGTTTGCGCAAAATTTCCTGAACATAAAATTACTGCGATTATTGGTCCGTCTGGTTGTGGTAAGTCGACGATGCTTCGAGTTTTTAATCGTATGAATGATTTGGTTGAGGGAGTAAGAATTGCTGGTGAACTGCTAGTTGATGATGTGAATATTTTAGATGCTCAAGCAGATTTGATTACTTTGCGTAAAAAAGTGGGAATGGTTTTTCAACGTCCGAATCCTTTTCCGTTGTCTGTTTCAGAAAATATTACATTTGGTTTAAAAATCCATGGGCTTGTTCATGATAAAGAAGAGATGGATTCAATTGTTGAGCAAAGTTTAAAATCTGTTTTGTTGTGGGATGATTTAAAAGATAATTTGAAAAAATCTGCATTGCGGTTGTCATTGGAGCAGAAACAGAAACTTTGTATCGCGCGTCTTATTGCTGTGAAGCCTGAAGTGTTATTGATGGATGAACCGTGTTCAACTTTAGATCCGCAGGCAACAGCAAGAGTGGAAGAATTAATGCGTGAATTGAAAAATAATTATACAATAGTTATTGTAACTCATAATATGCAGCAAGCAGCTCGTGTTTCAGACTTTACTGGTTTTATGTTGCTAGGTGAAATGATTGAATTTGATGAAACAAAAAATATATTTACAGCTCCGAAAGATAAGAGGACCGAAGATTATATCACAGGTCGGTATGGATAATAAGTATTAATAAAATTTTAAAGGTGGTTATTATGGAAAGACATTTTGATGCGCAGTTAAAAGAGTTGCATAAAGATATTTTGCAGATGGGTGTGATGACCCAAGAGGTTATTTTTAAATCTACAGAGGCGCTTAAAAGTAGAAATAAAAATTTAGCCCAGGATGTTATTGATAGTGATCAAAAATTGATG
>CAYQXW010000030.1:0-13079 GCA_964421615.1 uncultured Planctomycetales bacterium | reverse complement strand
GTCGCCCAGGAAGTTTTTGGGAAAATGCAATTTTCTTATCAAGGCAAAACTATTGATTTTACTCCTCCATGGAAGAGAGTTTCTTTTGCGGGGTTAGTAAAAGAAAAGTTTGATATAGATCCTTCTGATCCTGAAGATATAATGATTAAAAAATTGCAGGCTAAGGGATTTGCTAAAGATAAAGAGCATTTAAGCCGTACGCAAATTAACAAAGTTATTGAAGATACTTTGGAAGCGGATATGAGCGTTAATCCGACTTTTGTTACCGATTATTATACAAGTTTGTGTCCTTTAGCGAAAACTAAACCTGAGAATCCTTTAATTTCAGACCGGTTTGAATTGTTTATTGCTGGAATGGAAGTAGGTAATGCTTATTCAGAGCTTAATGATCCGATTGAACAAAAACATCGGTTTGAAGAAGAGATCAAGGTAGGCAATGAAACTGGAACTAAAGTTGTTGATCTGGATTATGTTACGGCCCTTGAACATGGTATGCCTCCAGCTGGAGGATTGGGTGTAGGGATTGATAGATTAGTTATGCTTTTAACTGATTCTGCGTCCATTAGGGATGTAATTTTATTTCCGTTGTTGCGTCCTTTATCGGAGGCTAGTTCGTGAGTTTGGATTTTTTTATAAGCTGGAGATATTTAATCACAAAGCGAAAAGAAAAATTCATTTCACTGATAAGTATTATTTCAATTTCTGGAATTGCCATCGGGGTCATGGCATTGATCGTAGTTATTGCGGTAATGAGCGGATTCGATAAAGATTTACGGGAAAAAATTATCGGGAATTATTCGCATATTACTGTGAGTAAGTATGACACTATTGATTGGCAGGAATATCCAGTTTTAGAAAAAAAGATAAAACAACAGCCGCATGTGAAAGCAGTGAGTCCTTATCTTCAGGGACAAGTCCTTGTTTCCGAAGGTAATAGGTTTATGGCTCTTTCTATTCGCGGGATTGATCCGGAATTAGAAGCAAAAGTTACGAAAGTCAGTGATAATATTGTTCAGGGATCTTATAAAAATTTAGTAAATAATTCAGTAATTATCGGGAAAGAGTTAGCGGCTTATCTTGGCGTGAAAGTCGGGGATAATCTGCAGACATATTCTGCAAACGGCAAAAAATATGAGTTAAAAATTGCAGCTGTTTTTAACTCTGGAATGTATGAATACGATTTAAATTTGATCTTTTTGGATTTAGCGACTGCGCAGAAAGTTTTAAGTATGGAAAATAAAATTTCTTCAGTTGCGATTAAGTTAGATAATATTTATTTAGCGGATAAATTAAAAGAAAAAATTGCTCTTTCTATCGGATATGAATATTCTTTGCGTACTTGGATTGAATCAAACCGTAACTTTTTTGCAGCGCTTAAGCTTGAAAAGCTAACAATGTTTATTATTCTTACTTTAATAATTCTTGTTGCTTCGTTTAATATTGCCAGTACTTTGATTGTTATGGTTGTGGAAAAAACGAAAGATATCGGTATTTTAAAAGCGTTAGGCATGAGTTCGAAAAATGTACGTAAAATTTTTACTATTCAAGGACTGATTATTGGAGTAATTGGTACAGCTTTAGGTGCTTTTGGGGGAGTTGGATTATGTCTACTCCTGAAAAAATATCAGTTTATAAAATTACCGCAGGATATTTATTATATCGATAGGTTGCCGGTGTCTTTACAGTTATGGCCGGATTTGATTTTAATTGTAGGTTGTTCTCTTATGATTTCACTAGTTTCAACTATTTATCCAGCAATAAAAGCTTCGCAGTTAAAAATTGTCGAAGCTTTAAGATATGAATAATTGATGCTTCAAGCAAAAAATATACATAAAGTTTATTTAGCTGCGAATAAAGAGATAAAAGTTTTACGTGGGGTTGATTTTGAAGTTGCTCGTGCGAGTTTTATTTCTTTGATTGGTCCTTCGGGAGCGGGAAAGTCTACATTATTGAATATTATTGGTGGGCTTGATGTTCCTACTGAGGGGACGGTAAATTTTCAGAATCAAGATTTGTATTCATTAAAAGATGCGGAATTAGGTAAAATAAGAAATAAAAAAATTGGTTTTATTTTTCAGTTTTATCATCTGTTGGCAGAATTTACAGTTTTTGAAAATGTCTGCATGACTGCGTTAATAGATAAAGAAAAGTTTCTGCGTAAAGAAGAAGTTGAGAAACAAGCGATGGAATTGTTGGAGAAAGTCGGACTGCAGGATCGAGTAGATCATTTTCCTTCGCAGCTTTCCGGCGGGGAACAGCAGCGAGTGGCAATTGCTCGGGCGTTAATAAATAATCCTGAAATGCTGCTTTGTGATGAACCTACTGGAAATTTAGATTCGAAAACCGGTAGTGAAATTATTAATTTAATTTGCCAGTTGCGTAAACAGAGGAATATGAGCGTAGTTTTAGTCACGCATAATCCAGAAATTGCAAAATTGGCCGATAAAGTATATCAGTTGAAAGATGGAGTTTTGGTTAATTAATTATTTGTTTTATTGTTTAAAATTGTAACAAGGAGAAAGCAGGAAATGAAAGTTTATATCAACGGAAAATTATTTGAAAAGTCAGATGCGAAAATCTCTGTTTTTGATCATGGTTTATTATATGGAGATGGTGTTTTTGAAGGTATTAGAGCATATAGCAGTTTAGTTTTTAAATTAGAAGAGCATGTTGATAGGCTTTATGAATCAGCTCAGACAATTATGCTTAAAATTTCTATTAGTAAAGAACAGATGATTAAAGCAGTTGTGGATACTTTAAAAGCAAATAATCTTACTGATGCGTATATTCGTTTGGTTGTTACTCGTGGCGAAGGTGATTTAGGGTTAGATCCTCGTAAATGTACAGGGAATTCTACGATTATCATTATTACAGATAAGATTACGTTATATCCTGAAAAATTTTATCAGGAAGGGTTAGAAATTATTACTGTTCCAACAGTAAGAAATCTACCAGAAGCGTTGAATCCGCAAATTAAATCGTTAAATTATTTGAATAATATTTTAGCTAAGATTGAAGCCGTAAATGGCGGATGTAACGAAGCGATTATGTTGAATTCTTTAGGGTATGTTGCTGAATGTACCGGAGATAATATTTTTATTATCAAAAAAAATCAGCTTTTTACGCCTCCTCAATGTATGGGGACTTTACGTGGTATTACTCGTGATAGTGTTTTAGATCTTGCGCAAAAAGACGGGATTGCTACTTCTGAAAGTATTTTTACGCGTCATGAAGTTTACAATGCTGATGAATGTTTTTTAACTGGAACAGCAGCAGAAATTATTCCAGTTGTAAAAGTAGATGGAAGAATTATTGGTACAGGAAAACCTGGAGAGATGACTTTGAAGTTAATGAAAAAATTTAAAGAATTAACTAAGAAAGCTGGGGTAAAATACTAATATGTTATGCGATATTTGTGGTAAAAATTCAGCGTCAGTCCATTTAACTGAAATTATTGATGAACAAATGACTGAGCTTCATTTATGTGAAGAATGTGCGCATAAGAAAAGTACCCAAATGGAGCAGCAGTTTGGTTTGTCAGATCTTCTTGCAGGATTAGCTGATTTTGAAAAGCCTAAAGAAGAAAAAGATGCAACCGCTTTAGTAAAATGTGCTAATTGTGGAATGACTTATAAGGATTTTAAAAAAGTTGGGCGGTTAGGTTGCGGAGAGTGTTATATTACTTTTAAAGCTTTATTAGGTCCGCTACTAAAAAGAATTCATGGTTCAAATGCACATTGCGGAAAAACTCCGTCTAAGCAGCCAGTAAAAGCTTCTGCTGCTACTCGAAGAAAACAGTCTGTTGCAGCTGCCGCAGTGTCTAATGCTCCGTTGACTTTACAGGATTTTAAGAATAAATTACAGAAAGCTGTGGAGAAGGAAGAGTATGAAGAAGCAGCTAAGTTACGTGATCAAATAAGAGAGATGGAAAAAAAACAGTCTAATGAAAACAATAATAAAGAATAAGGATTAAGTATATGTTATTGAATGATTTTATCAATCATACAAGTGAGTGGTTAAAAGGGACAGGTCCTAATTCTGATATAGTGATTTCAAGCAGGTTACGGTTGGCAAGAAATCTTGATAAATTTCCTTTTCCTCAATGGGCTAATAAAAAGCAAAGTAAAACTGCTTTAGAATCTATTTTAAGTGCTGCTTCTAGCCATGATTTTTTGAAAAAATTGTCTATTTTTAATATGACAGATTTAGATAGCGTTGATAGGCAGTTTTTAGTGGAAAGACATTTAATGTCGTATGATCATGCTAAAGAAGGAAACAGTAAAGCTTTGATTGTTGATACGGATGAGATTGTTTCTATTATGGTTAATGAAGAAGATCATATTCGTGCGCAAGTTATTCAGTCAGGATTTAATTTGTTTGAAGCGTGGAATATAATTAATAGGATTGATGATGCTTTGGCTAAAGAAATAAATTTTTCATTCTTGCCTGATTGGGGATATTTAACTTCTTGTCCGACTAATGCTGGGACAGGAATGCGTGGGTCAGTGATGTTGCATTTGCCGGCGCTGGTTATGACTAAACAGATTAACCAAGTGTTAGCAGCGATATCAAAATTAAGTTTTACAACACGTGGGCTTTATGGAGAAGGAACTCAAGCGACGGGAAATCTATTTCAGATTTCTAATCAGGTTTCTTTGGGCCCGAGTGAAACAGAAATAATTGATAATATTAATAATTTGATTCGCCAGATTATCGAGCAGGAAAGTCAGTCGAGGGAAGCGTTGATTTCGGCTAACCGGGCGATGCTCGAGGATAAAGTTAATAGGAGTTATGGAATTTTAAAAACAGCGCATATTATTAATAGTCAGGAAACAATTGAATTATTATCATTAGTAAGATTAGGTTGTGATTTAGGTTTAATAAAAGATATAAACAGAAGTATCGTAAATGAGCTTTTTATAATTACTCAGCCAGCACATTTACAAAAAATTGAAAGTAAGAAACTTACTTCTCAAGAAAGAGATGTAAAAAGAGCAGATTTAATTCGTAATAAATTAAATAACCGTTAAAACTAGAGGGCACTATGTTTAACAGATTTACTGAAAGAGCAAGAAAAGTAATTATTTTAGCTAAAGAAGAAGCTAAACGGTTTAATCATGATTATATAGGGACAGAACATATTTTATTAGGGCTTATTCGAGAAGGTGAAGGGGTTGCGGCTACTGTATTGGAAAAGATGGGGTTATCTTTAGAAAATATTCGTCTGGAAATAGAGAAACTTGTTCAGCCAGGACCTACGACACAAATTATTGGAGATTTACCGTTTACTCCTCGTGCTAAAAAAGCTTTAGAGTTAGCCGCGGAAGAAGCCAGGTCTTTAGGTCATAATTATATAGGTACAGAGCATTTATTATTGGGACTTATACGAGAAGAAGAAGGGGTTGCGTCTCAGGTTCTTCTTAATTTAGGCTTAGATTTAAGTACTGTAAGAAATAAAGTGATGGAAGTTTTAGGATCAGAGTTGCCAGGGTTTGGAGCTGCAAGTGCGAATGCTGCTAATGCGAATAATAAAACTAAAACTCCAGCTTTAGATGCTTTTGGACGAGATTTAACTGCACTAGCTAAAGAAAACAAATTGGATCCGGTTATCGATAGGAAAAATGAGATTGAAAGAGTGATTCAAATTTTGAGTCGAAGAACTAAGAATAATCCGGTTTTATTGGGCGAAGCGGGTGTTGGAAAAACTGCAATTGTTGAAGGGTTAGCGCAGTCTATTATTGCAGAAAATGTTCCGGAAGTTTTAAGGCATAAAAGATTAATTGTTCTGGATTTAGCTTTGATGGTTGCGGGGACAAAATATAGAGGACAGTTTGAAGAAAGAATTAAAGCTGTTATGGAAGAGATTAAAAGATCGCAGGATGTAATTATTTTTATCGACGAGTTGCATACTTTAGTCGGTGCAGGTGCAGCGGAAGGTGCGATTGATGCTTCCAATATTTTGAAGCCGGCTCTTTCTCGAGGAGAAATTCAGTGTATCGGTGCAACAACATTAGATGAGTATAGAAAACATATTGAAAAAGATGCAGCGCTTGAAAGACGTTTCCAGACGATTATGGTCGAACCGCCTTCTATTGAGCAGACTGTAAAGATTCTTAAAGGGTTGAGAGATAAATATGAAGCACATCATAAAGTAACTTTTAAAGATGAATCGTTAGAAGCTGCAGCAAAATTATCTGATCGATATGTTACCGGAAGATTTTTGCCGGATAAAGCTATTGATTTGATTGATGAAGCGGGTTCTCGAGCTAGGCTTAATGTTTTAGTTGTTCCGCCGCAGATTAAAGAGTTAGAGTCAAAAGTTGAAGAGTTAAGAAAAGAAAAAGAGATCCATATTAAGAATCAGGATTTTGAAAAAGCAGCATCTTTACGTGATCAAGAACGTTTAGCGCGTGAAGAGTTAGATAGAATTAATAAAGAATGGTCTGCAACGAAAGATAAAATTCGTCCTGAAATTGGAGAAGAAGAAATTGCAGTTATCGTTTCCCAAGTTACCGGGATTCCGATTTTTAGGTTAGAGCAAAAAGAGGGAGAGAAGCTATTAAAAATTGAACAGCAGTTGCATGATAAAGTTATCGGGCAGAATGAAGCAATTACTGCGATTGCACATGCAGTGAGAAGGTCTCGTGCAGGAATTAAGGATCCAAGAAGACCTATCGGTTCATTTATTTTCTTAGGGCCAACTGGTGTGGGAAAAACTTTGCTTGCGCGTGCGTTAGCTGAGTATATGTTCGGTGACGAAGATGCACTTATACAAATTGATATGTCTGAGTATATGGAAAAATTTAATGTTTCCCGTTTAATTGGAGCTCCTCCAGGATATGTGGGATATGAAGAGGGCGGACAGTTGACGGAAAAAGTTAGACGTCGTCCGTATTCAGTTATTCTTTTAGATGAGATTGAAAAAGCTCATCCAGATGTTTTTAATCTTTTACTGCAGGCTTTTGAAGATGGACGGTTAACAGATAGTTTTGCAAGAAAAGTTGATTTCAGGAATACAATTATTATTATGACTTCTAACGTTGGTGCAGATCTTATCAGAAAAACTGGATCAATCGGGTTTAAAAATCATACACAGGAAGTTACATATCTTGATATGAAAGATAAACTTTTGGAAGAGGTTAAGAAATCGTTTAAACCTGAATTTTTAAACCGTATTGATGACATTATTGTTTTTAGACCGTTGATAAAAGAAGATTTAGTGAAAATTATTGAAATAGAAATTGCTCATGTTGCAGAAAGATTAAAGGATCAGAACATTAAATTGGAAGTTTCAGAAGAAGCTAAAGAATTTTTGATTGAAAAAGGGTTTGATCCTGTTTTTGGCGCAAGACCTTTGAAAAGAACAATTCAAAGATTTTTAGAGGATTCGTTAGCGTCAGAAATTATTTCTAAAAAGTTTAAAGAAGGTACAACTATAAAAGTTACTCGGCACAATACCGAACTTACTTTTGAGACATGTTAAGTTATATACCAGATAATTTACAAACTAAGTTTGAAAAACTTTGTCTTTTTTTAGGTGGTTTAGCTAATTTAGCAGCACAAACAGTTTATTTTATATTTGTGCCACCCTTGAAAAGAAAAAGAGTTTTTGAACAGGCAAAAATGGCAGGCCATGATAGTTTACCGATTGTTGGGTTGATCGGTTTGTTTATTGGTGTTATTTTTGCATTTCAGATTTCATATCTTATGCGTCGTCTTGGATCTGAGATGTATATTGCGAGTATTGTTTCTTTGTCGATTGTGCGAGAATTAGGGCCGGTTATTACTGCATTAGTTGTTGCAGGTAGAGTTGGCGCTGCGATTACGGCAGAGCTAGGTTCAATGCAAGTTACTGAGCAGATAGATGCATTAGATACTTTAGCAGCACATCCAGTAAAATATTTAGTTGTTCCTCGATTTTTAGCTTTAGCTTTAATGCTTCCAGTTCTTACTATTTATGCGGATTTAGTGGGTATTCTTGGTGGTTGGCTGATTTGTGTTTTAAAATTAGGTATAACCTCAAGTATGTATTGGAATATTACTTTTGAAGCGATTCAATACAAAGATGTTTTTACCGGATTATTTAAAACAGTAATTTTCGGGATGATTATTGCTTTAGTTAGTTGTTTTCAAGGGTTTAATGTTGAAGGTGGAGCAGAGGGCGTAGGACGGGCGACAACTAAATCAGTTGTTTTTTCGTTTATAATGATAATCACTTTAGATTGTTTTTTTACGGCAATCTTTTATTTTATTTTTCCTTAATATGATAAGCGTAGAACTAAAAAATATATCAAAACAGTTAGGTCCGCGTAAAGTTTTAAATGGAGTTAACCTGAAAATTGAGCCAGGTTCAACACTTGTGGTTATTGGCCGATCAGGTTGTGGTAAAAGTGTTATGTTAAAACATATGATTGGTCTTCTTCGTCCGGATTTAGGAGAAGTTTTTGTGGATGGGAAAAATATATGGAATTTATCAGAACATGAGATGAATGAATTAAGGCTTCGTATGAATATGGTTTTCCAGGGAGGAGCTTTATTTGATTCTATGACAGTAGGTGAGAATGTTGGTTTTACTTTAATCGAACATCAACATGTAAATGAAAAAGAATTATATGATAGGGTAGAAGAATCTCTGCATTTAGTCGGGTTATCCGGTATTGCACATATGTTACCATCGGAATTAAGCGGTGGTATGAGAAAACGTGTGGCATTAGCTAGGGCATTATGTATGAAACCGGAAATTATTCTTTATGATGAACCGACGACGGGAGTGGATCCTATTACGGCAGATAATATTAATGAATTAATTATTAGGCTTAGAGATAAATTAAAAGTTACTTCTATCGTAGTTACACATGATATGAAAAGTGCTTATAAAATAGCGGATAAAATTGCTATGCTTTATAATGGGAAAATTATTGCAGAGGGAACTCCGCAAGAAATTCAAAATACTACGCATCCAGTTGTTTATCAGTTTATTAATGGTTTAGCTCAAGGGCCGATTACAGAAGCAACAGAGCGTTATAAATAGGAGGGATTTGTATGGTTTTTGGCAAAACTAGATTAGAAATGAAAGTCGGAGTTTTTGTTTTTATAGGATTATTAATACTTATGACATTTGTTCTTTTTATCGGTGATGTAAAAAATATTTTTGCTGCATACAAAGTGAATTTTATTTTTAATTTTGTTAACGGCGTTAAAACAGGTGCTCCTATTCGATACTCTGGTGTTGATATCGGAGAAATCAGGGAAATCGTTTTTGTGCCGTCTGATGATTTAGAATCTACAAAAGTAAAACTTGTTGGGTATATTAAAAAAGATGTGAAGATTCCAGCAAACTCAGATGTATGGATTAATACTTTAGGGCTTTTAGGAGAAAAATATATAGAAATAATGCCTGCTCAAGCTACTAATAATTACGTAACTTTTAACGGTTCATTGGTGGGGCATGATCCTATGGCAATGCAGGAATTTGGAGAGTTAGCAAAATCGATTGCTACAAAATTAGATAGCGGATTAGTAGAAGTAAAAACTTTAGTTAGTTCTTTGAAAGATAGTCAAGGTACGATTGGTAAACTTTTATATGATGAAAAATTATATAACGAAATAGATTTGCTTGTTTCGGATATTCGCAGGAATCCTTGGAAACTTTTTTGGAAAACCAAGGAAAAACCTATTAAATAATGAAATCAAAACCAATTTTTTCCTGCCAGACTTGTGGTTATCAGTCTCCCAAATGGCTGGGTAAGTGTCCTGATTGTAATAGTTGGAATACTTTTGTAGAAGAGGATTATAAAGCTCCAGTCAGTAAAGAAAAGTCTAAAGCTAACTTTTATAAAGAACAGCCGGTTTTATTGAAAGATGTTGAATTAAAAGAAGCGCTGAGAATTAAAACTGATATTACCGAGTTAGATCGGGTTTTAGGTGGCGGGATTGTCCGTGGAAGTGTAATTTTAATTGGTGGAGATCCTGGAATAGGAAAATCGACAATTTCTTTGCAGATTTCAAACCAAGTTACTAAAAAAGGTTTTACAGTTTTATATATTAGCGGAGAAGAATCTGTTTCTCAGACCAAATTACGTGCAAAAAGGTTAGGTCCTCATATTGAAGAAGGTAAGTTGTATATTGTTAATCAAACTGATCTTTCTTTAATAAATGAATATATTAATAAATTAAAACCAGATGTAGTAATCGTTGATTCAATACAAGTTATTTATGAACCGTCTTTTAGTTCTTCCGCAGGGAGTGTAAGTCAGGTAAGAGAATGTTCTGCGATATTAACCCATATTGCTAAATCAACTGGTACGACAATTTTTATTATCGGGCATGTGACAAAAGAAGGAACTTTAGCCGGTCCACGAGTACTTGAGCATATTGTTGATACTGTTTTATATTTTGAAGGCGATAGGTTTTCTACTTATCGAGTTTTAAGAGCTGTAAAAAATAGGTTTGGTTCAACAAATGAAATTGGTGTTTTTGAAATGAGTTCTGGTGGGCTTACTCAGGTAGATAATCCTTCTGAGATTTTTTTATCAGAAAGGTCTAATTATGTTTCTGGTTCAGTGGTCGCTGCGGTTGTTGAAGGGACGCGGCCAATTTTAGTTGAGATACAGGCGTTGGTAAGTAAGTCTAGTTTTGGATATGCCAGAAGAAGAAGTCAGGGGTTTGATTTTAATCGGTTATCATTGCTAGTTGCTGTTCTGGAAAAAAGGATTGGTTTATCTTTAGAAGCAGAAGATATTTTTGTTAATGTTGTTGGTGGAATGAAAGTTGAAGATCCAGCTGCGGATTTAGCGGTATCGATTGCTGTAGCGTCTGCTTTTTTGGATCGCCCGGTTGTTGCTGATACTTTAGTTTTAGGGGAAGTTGGGTTAACGGGGGAAATTCGAAGTATAAGCCAACCGTTAGTACGTATCAATGAAGCAGAAAAACTTGGTTTTAAAAAATGTTTACTGCCTAAAAATAATCTTAAAGCAGCTAAAGAGAGATCAAATAAAATAGAGTTAGTCGGGGTGTTAAGGTTGCAAGAAGCTTTGGATATGGCCATACAAGATATGAAAGCCAAAGCAGTATCAAAAAAATAGTTTTACGTTTTCATAATTCGAGGAGGCACGATGAATATTGTTCTACTACGTGTTTTGTTTGTGATAATAAGTGCTTGGGTAGGGTTTACTACTTTGGGATATATGGGGGCCATATTAGGCGCGGTATCAAGTGTAGTGATTATTGTTGTGGAAGTTTTTATGAAAAAAGTTTCAGTAAGAGGTTTGTCGAGTACAGTTTTTGGTTTGATCTTGGGTTTAATTATGTCTAAGTTGGTTGGAGATGCGGTTACATTGATTACAACTGATTTGACGGAGTTGGCTCGGGCAAGAGTAGTTATCACCATTATTTTTTGTTATTTGGGCATGATTATCGGGTTAAGAGGTAAAGATGAATTTAATATTATTATTCCATATGTTAGGATGAAAAGGCAAGACCAAGATGAAGGTGTTGTGATCCTTGATACTAGTGTAATTATTGATGGAAGAATAATTGATATTTTGAAAACTAAATTTTTAGAGGGAAAAATTGTTATTCCGCGTTTTGTTTTAAAAGAATTGCAGCAAATTGCTGATTCTACGGATCCGATTAAAAGACAAAGAGGCCGCAGGGGCTTAGAAATATTGAATGCTATTCAGAAGGAACCTGGAATTAGCCTTAATCTTCATGAAGATGAAATCCCTGAAATTAAGGAAGTTGATGCGAAGCTGGTTAAGTTGGCGCAGTTGTTGGAAGCTAAAATTATGACTGTAGATTTTAATCTTAATCATGTTGCGACTATTCAGGGAGTTAAAGTATTAAATATTAATGAATTGGCGAATGCTCTTAAACCTGTAGTGTTTCCTGGTGAACAGATGACAATAAAGCTTTTAAAAGAAGGTAAAGAATATAACCAGGCCGTAGGATATTTAGATGATGGGACGATGGTTGTAGTTGAAGAAGCCAGAAGACTTATTGGCCATGAAGTAAAAGTTGCCGTAACTTCTGTATTGCAGACTCCTGCAGGAAGAATGATTTTTACAAAAATGAAGGAAAGATGAAAGTTGGAGTAATTGTAGTTGCTGCCGGATTAGGAGTAAGATTTAAATCTAAAACTTCAAAACCATTAACTAAAATAAATGGCAAACCGGCGTTAGCATGTTGTTTGCAGAGTTTAGAAAAACATAAAGATATAAAAACAATTGTTATTGTTGTAAATGAAGATAATGCTAAAGAAATTAAAAAAATTGTTAGTGATTATAAATTCAAGAAAGTTTCACAGTTTGTAACCGGTGGAAAAAGAAGGCAGGATTCTGTACTTAATGGTTTAAATGTTTTAGATAAAAGTTATGATTTTATTTTGATTCATGATGCGGCAAGGCCATTTATCGATGCGGTATGCCTTAATGATGTATTAAAAAAAGCTTATAAATATAAAACAGCTATTTTAGCAGTTCCAGTAAAACCTACGATAAAAGAAGTTGTAGATGGTTTTGTGATTAAGACGTTGAATAGAGAAAACCTTTGGGAGATTCAGACCCCGCAAGTTTTCGAGAGAAATTTATTAGTTAAAGCTTATGAGAAATTTGTGAATCAAGATGTTACGGATGATGCTTCTTTAATGGAAAAAATGGGGTTATCTGTAAGAGTTGTTATGGGATCTTATGATAATATTAAATTAACTACGCTAGAAGATTTAGAATTAGCGCAGATTATTGCAAAGAAGAGAAAAGTATGAATCATCGTGTAGGTATGGGGTATGATGTACATAGGTTAGTGGAGAATCGAAAACTTTTTTTAGGTGGGGTTGAAATCCCTTATGAAAAAGGTTTGCTTGGGCATTCTGATGGGGATGTTTTGTTGCATGCGTTATGTGATGCTTTGTTAGGTGCTGGTAATTTACCGGATATTGGGGAATTGTTTCCAGATACAGATCCGAATTGTGAAGGGATTAGAAGTACAGAAATTTTAAAAAAAGTTGGAGAATTAATTCATAAAGCAGGTTTTTTTATTGGCAATATTGATATGGTGATTATTGCACAGGAACCTAAAATGTT
>CAYQXW010000029.1:0-13777 GCA_964421615.1 uncultured Planctomycetales bacterium | reverse complement strand
GGATATGAGTTTTGTTGGACCAAGGCCAGCTTTATTTAATCAGCATGATTTGAAAGAACTTAGAACTAGTAAGGGAGTTGAGAAGTTAGTTCCAGGATTAACAGGTTGGGCTCAAATAAATGGGCGGGATGAAATCCCTATCCCTAAAAAAGTTTTGTTTGATGAATATTATTTAACTCACCAAAGTTTAGGTTTTGACTGTCAAATATTGGTTCTTACCGCTTTAAAAGTGCTTAAAAAAGAAGGCATTACGCATTAAAAATTCATTCATAATCGTTGCTTCTTTAAGCCATATATTGTATAATTTATGTTTGCTAATTATATAATATATGAATATAAAATACTTAATACTCAAATACAGGCGTTCGCTAATAGTTGCAATGCATTTATTATTGATAATATTTGCATTTTATATATCATTTTGTTTAAGATTTGAATTTTCTCTTAATTCTTACCAATTAAAAGTTTTTTTTAAGTTCCTTCCGCTTCTAATAATTATTAAAATGGTGGTTTTTGCTTATACTGGTATCTTTTATGGTTTATGGCGCTATGTTAATGTTACGGATATCTGGCATATTTTTAAGGCCAATATTATTGCAACCATTATTTTTATTATGGTCAGTGTTTTTGTATTTGGGCTTCAAGAATTTCCAAGATCAGTTTTTATACTGGATTGGCTTATAAGTATTGTGCTTATAACTGGTATTCGTTTTTTAACTAGAATAATTCGACAGAGATTTAAGCCGTTACTTATCAAAAACAAGAAAAAAGTTTTGATTGTTGGAGCTGGGCAAGCAGGGATTTTGCTTCTAAATGAGTGTAAATCAAATCCCAATATTAATATGGAAGTTGTTGGTTTTATTGATGATGATCCTGTAAAATTTAAACAAACTATTCAGAATGTGAAAGTTTTAGGGAATAGAAAAAATATTCCTGAATTGGTTGACCAGTATTCAATTGAAGAAATTATTTTAGCGCTTCCTTCTCAAAAAGGGGAAACAATAAGAAATATTCTTTCTTACTGTGAAATTCCTAACATAAATATAAAAATATTACCTAGTTTGGATAAGCTTATTAATGGTAATTTGCAAGTAAAACCGAAAAATATTGAACCGGAAGATTTGCTGGGTAGGGAAATAGTTGAAATTGATGAAAATGATATTAATTCGTATATTAAAAATAAAAAAGTTTTGGTTACTGGTGCTGGGGGGTCTATCGGTTCAGAGTTATGTAGGCAGATTGCAAAATTTTTGCCTTCACAAATGGTAATATTGGATCATAATGAGAATGATGTTTATTTCTTAGTTGTAGAGTTGAAGAATAAATACCCTAATTTGAGTATCCATACAATTATTGGTGATGTTAAAGATATTGGTTTATTGAAAAATATTTTTACTAAATTTTCCCCTGAAGTTGTTTTTCATGCAGCAGCGCATAAACATGTTCCATTAATGGAAGAAAATCCAATTGCAGCAGTAAAAAATAATATTATCGCTAGCCGTAATTTGATTTATGCTTCTGAACATTATGGAGTAGAGCGGTTTGTGCTTATTTCAACAGATAAAGCAGTTAATCCTGTTAATGTAATGGGAATGACTAAACGAATTGTTGAAATGATTATGCAATCAAAATCATTTAAAAGTAAAACTAAATTTATGGCTGTACGGTTTGGGAATGTAATTGGTTCAGCTGGTAGTGTTGTTCCGTTATTTAAAAAACAGATTGAACAAGGTGGGCCTGTTACTGTTACTGATTCTGAAGCTAAAAGGTATTTTATGAGTATCAGAGAAGCTGTATTGTTAGTTTTACAAGCTGGAGCTTTGGGTAAAGGTGGTGAAATTTTTATATTAGATATGGGGGAACAGGTAAAAGTTATTGATATTGCTAAAAATTTAATTGCTCTTTCAGGTTTACAGTTAGGAAAAGATATTAATATCCAGGTTGTTGGGTTAAGGCCAGGAGAAAAATTATATGAAGAGATTTTATTAAATACTGAAAAAGATTCTGTTACTAAAAATAAAAAGATTTATGTTACTGAGCCTTACAGGTTAGATTTGAATAAATTAAGGTCAGAAATACGAGAATTAGAATACTATGTCAATTTAATGGATGAGAAGTCGGTGAAAGATAAAATAAAAGAGATAATTAAATTATCATTATGAAAATAACTGAAAGAATAATTAATTTAACGAACAGTGTTTATTTATCTAGTTTATCTGTTTTAATTTTTCTCTGTGCTTATGATAGACGATACATTAAAATGATTTTTTTTGTAAGTATTTTATGTTTTATTTTTAATAAATTTCATTCTAGCGGTAGACAGTTTATAAAGAATATTTTAATTAATAATCTTCAGAATAAGGCGATTGTTCTTTTTTTTATTATTCTGGTTTTTTCCATTATCTTTAGTGGTAATCCCTATCATAGCCAAAAAATATTTTTTGCTAGATACTTTTTCTACTTAATGTTTTTTATTTTAGGATTGGATATAGCGGTTAATTTAAAAAATAGGATTAAATTTATTTTTTATGCTTTGATGTTTTCTTCCGGTTTTATGGGATTAGGTGGATTTTTTGATTATTTTATTACTTTACCGCATCCTGAATGTTACCGTTTATGGTCAGTTTTTGGTATTTTTTCTCCGTTTAATATGTTACCTTTCTTTTTGTCATGTTTTATTCCTTTCAATTTAGCAGTTGCTTTATTTTATAAAGAAAAAAAATGGAAAATTTTAAGCTGTATAAATTTATTTATTTTAACTTTATGTTTTATTTGGCAACAGTGTCGTTCAGCTTTTGGAGCGGTTTTAGCAGGTTTATTAGTTATTGGGGTAATAAAGGGAAGAAAAGTTTTATTTAAAGGTTTTATAATTATGACTTTGCTTTTATTAGTTGGCAGTTTAACCTCAGTTTCTTTTAAAGAACGGGTGCTTTCTGTAACTTCATTGGATAAATGGAATAATAGACTTCCACTTTATGAATCTGCTTTTAAAATATTTAAAGATCATCCTATTGTTGGTGCTGGTCTTGGAATGTTTGAAAAACTGATTAAAACTCCAAAGTATGAATTAGGTGCGGATTATCCTAACATAGATTTATACCGGAATTTATTTATTCATGCTCATAATACTTATTTGGAAATTGCTGCTGAAACAGGAATATTAGGTTTAATGTCATTTATTATGTTGTTTATTGTTTTTTATAAGAATTTTTTTACTATAACGTATAAAAAAGATTATGACTATGATTTTGATTATGCTATGTTGATTGGTTTTGCGGGTATTATTATGTCTAGTTTAGTTTTTGCAATCGGTTGCACTATTATTACTGTTGGCGTGGGAGAAAGTGCGTTATTTTGGTTAGTTTTTGGTTTAGCTTGTGGAATAATTCAAAGAAAAATAAAAGAAAATAGGGAAGGATATAATGGCTGAAACTTTAGGAAGTTTAGTGGATAAATTAACAATTAAAGAAATAAGACAGTTTCATCTTGAAGAGATGATTGAAAAAAAAGATACGAAATTCTCTAAGAGCGAAATAGAGAAAAAACTAAATGTATTAAAAAAACAGATTAGTGATTATGAAGAAGAGATAGATTGTTTTGTGCTAAATGCTTTTAAAAATGGGAATATTAGCGTTAGAGATGAGAAATTAAAAATATACAATGCCAAAGATATAATTGGTAAAATTGGTAATGTTACAAAATTGGGTGAAGCTATTTCTGGAGTAGCGCGAAAAAATTTGGAGCTTTGGCATTTAGAAGATGAAGCTAGAAGAAAAGATGTGGATTTAAATTTTATCGGTGAAATAAAGCGTAAAATAGATGTTGTGAATCAGCATAGGAATGATTTTGTTGATAAGATTGATGAGTTATTTGAAAAATTTATTACTGAGAATAAAAATGAAAAAAAATAAAAATAAATCTTTTTTAATTATAAATACATTTGGTATTGGTGATGTTATTTTTTCTACGCCTTTGTTAAGGAATTTAAAGGATAATTATCCAGATGCAAAAATTTATTATATGGGAAATAAAAAAACTATTCCCCTATTAAAAACAAATCCTTTAATTCATAGGGCTTTTATTTATGAACGGGATGATTTTGTAAAAACCCAAAAAGAGTCTTTTTTTAAAGGTATAAAAAAGTATATCAGTTTTATTTCAGATATTAGGCGAGAAAAAATTGATGTTGTACTGGATCTTTCTTTGAATGCTCCTTTTGGTTTTTTTACTATGTTGGCTGGGATAAAGAAAAGGGTAGGGTTGAATTATAAAAAAAGATCTATTTTTCTGACCCATAAAATTAATATTGATGGTTTTAATGATAAGCATGTTGCAGATTATTATTTGGATGTGTTAAAGAAAATTGATATTAACATTAAAAAATACCCTTTGGAAATTTATCCGGACGAATTTAGTAAAGATTGGTTAGCGCATTATTTAAAAAATAAAGGTGTAACTGAAAAAGATCTATTAATTGGGGTTGCCCCTTGTGGTGGGGATGCTTTTGGTAAAGATGCAACTATTAAAAGATGGCCTGAAGATAATTTTATTCACCTGATTAAAAGACTTATAACGGAATTTGGGGCTAAAGTTTTTATCTTAGCTGGACCAAAGGAGAGAGAAGAAGTAAATAATATAATCACAAATGTTAATTCTGAATCATTGATTGATTTTTCTTTTGCAACTTTACCTCAAACTGTGGCTTTGACAGAAAAACTTTCTCTTTTTGTTGGTAATGATACTGGCCCTTTGCGTTTTGCTGACGGATTAAATAAAAAGATTGTAGCTTTATTTGGACCAGTAGACGAGAAAGTTTATGGCCCGTATCCCTATGATGAAAATAGGACTATTGTTTTAAAAAAAGATATTAATTGTCGTCCATGTTATAGTAAGTTTCGTTTAAAAAAATGTGATATTAATAAAAAATGCCTTGCTGATATTTCAGTTGAGGAAGCATTTGATGCTACTAAAAAACTATTAAATAAATAATATGAAGATTGCTTTAATTTATAATTTTGAATCACCTTTAACTACTGGTGCTTATATTGAAAAAGTTCTTAAAAATTCTGGGATTCAGTATGATCTTTATGGTGTTACTGATCCGAGTTTAATTAAAAAGGGTTATGATTTATATTTAAGGATAGATCATGGTGATTATAAATTTGACTTGCCTGATTATTTGAGACCGGCAGTTTTTTATGCGATAGATACTCATTTAGTAAAGCCTTATAAAAAGATCCGAAATCAAGTTAAACATTATGATGTTGTTTTTTGTGCTCAAAAAGATGGTGCTTTGAAGCTCAGGAAAGAAACTGGAATAGATGCGCAATGGTTACCTTTAGGATGTGATCCAGATATCCATAAGAAATTAGAAATACCTAAAATTTATGATATTGGTTTTGTTGGGAGAAATGCACAAAAGTTTTCTCGTGGGCGGCATTTACCAATTCTGAAAGAAAAATATCCGAATAGTTTTATTGGGCAGATCGATTTTAAAAAAATGTGTGAAGTGTATTCAGCTTCTAAAATAGGATTTAATTCATCAATTGTTAATGATATAAATATGCGTTATTTTGAAGTAATGTCTTGCGGATGTTTTTTACTAACAAATAAAATTAAAGCTAATGGTTTTGAAGAAATATTTACTGATGGGAAGCATCTAGTTGCTTATAAAAACGATAAAGATTTAATAAGTAAAATTGAGTATTATTTGAAGCATGAAGAAGAACGTGAGTTAATTGCAAAATCCGGGTTTGATTTAGTAAGAAGCCGGTTTACTTATTTTCATCTTGTTCAAACTTTATTTAATTATTTAGCTTTTAAGTTTGGCGGTGAATTTAACAAATTGAGGATATAAAATGCTTAAATTAATAAAACCAAAATTGAACTATGCACGTTATTTAGTTGGTAAACCATGGCATTCTGCTAAACACAAAAAAATCAAAAAAATTGCTGATAAATTAGCTTATGACCAAAAGTTTTATGAAAGTGTTCTAAAAGAGCTAGCTGAGTATACTAAAGAAGATTTAGTAAATGTAGAAAAACAATACAAAAATTTATGTGATAGTGTTGCTAAGATGAAATTTGATCATTTAACTGAAGATCAATTGAATGATTTTTATAAAAGTGCGCAGCATTATCTTTATGAATTACCGATTTGGAATGCTGCTACGGGAAGGATTTATTATTTTAGCCAGCTTTTAGTGCCTTATTTTAAATCCCAAAAATATAAAGATATTTTAGATTTTGGAGCTGGAGCAGGAGATTTATGCTTAGGTTTAGCTAAACATTCTTTTAATATGTATTATACTGATATCAATGAAAAATTAAAAGAATTTGCGAGATGGCGGTTTGAAAGAAATATGCTGAAAATTGAAATTTTAGATCAGAAAAAATTAGAAATAAAAAAATTTGATTGTGTTGTTAGTTTTGATGTTTTTGAACATTTTAAAAATTTACCGCAAAAAATTAAAGAGTTGAGTGCGTTAATTAAAAAAGACGGTGGTTTGATTTTTAATATAGAAATTAGCGGTGATGGTTTGCATTTAGCAGAGAATAAAATTTATTCGGATTCTAAAAAATTAGATAAACTGCTTAATGAAAATGGTTTGTATTTTCATTGGAGATTTAAGAAAATTTACTTTTATAAAAAAAGATGATGAACTGCGATATTATTTTAACAGTTTATAATAATTTGGAATTAACCCAGAAATGTTTAAGTAGTTTGCTGCGTAATTGGCGCAATGGAGATGGGTTAATTATAGTTGATAATGCTAGTAAACAAGAAACAAAAAAATTTCTTATTAATTTTAAAGCAACTAATCCAAAATTAGATATTCAAATAATTAGGTTTGAAACAAATCAAGGTTTTATTATTGCGGCAAACGCTGGGCTTAAAAATGTTAAAAAAGATGCAGGTTGTTTATTAAGTAATGATACCGAAGTTACTTCGGGTTGGTTAGATCAGATGATTTTTTTAATGGAGAAAGAAAGAAATATTGGAATCGTCAATCCTTTAAGCAGCACGTTTGGTTTATATCCTAAAAATGGACAAACTATTGAAGAGTTATCAAGTACACTTATTGATTGTAAAGGCCAATATGCTGAGAGTGCTAGTTGTGTTGGTTTTTGTATGTTAATAAAAAAAGAAGTTATTGAAAAAATTGGTGTTTTAGATGAAGTTTTCGGAATGGGATATTTTGAAGATACTGATTATTGCCGTAGAGCAATTGCTGCGGGGTATAGGTGTGTTATTTCAAAAGCTGCTTATGTGTGGCATAAAGAGCATTCTACATTTATGTCCAATGATAGAGAAAGTTTATTCGCTAAAAATAGAGAAATTTTTCATACTCGCTGGGGTAAGCCGCAGCGGGCTTTATGTGTGTTTAACAATACCGCTAAGTTAGAAAATTTTGAAAAGTTTTCTAACTTTTGTGTTGATATGGCTCGTCAAGGGCATTGGCCTTGGGCTATTGTGCCGCGTAAATTTAAAAATGATTCTGATAAGTTGCAAATTCATGGGAATATCCGGTTTAGTTTTGTACCTAAGCCGTTTATAAATATATTTTCTCTTTGGTTATTTTTTAAACGACGTAAAAAGAGATTTGATGCAGTATATTTGAATAATAGTTTTAAAAAAAATAATTCTTTAATGCGAGTTATTTTAAAAGACAAAGTTAAGGAGTTGGATTATGAAAAAAAAGGTTAAGGTTGTTATCCTTTGCGGAGGCAAAGGTACTAGACTTCGTGAAGAAACTGAATTAAAGCCGAAACCTCTTATTGAAATAGGACACAGACCAATTCTTTGGCATATAATGAAATCGTATGCTTATTTTGGATTTACGGATTTTGTACTATGTGTAGGTTACAAAGGAAGCATGATTAAAGATTATTTCCTTAACTATGAAGCTATGAATAATGATTTTACGGTTTGTTTAGGGCAGAAAAATAAAATAAAATTTCATACAAATCATCGTGAATGTGGTTGGAATGTAACTGTTGTTGATACTGGAGATGATACTCAGACAGGAGCTAGAGTTAAAAAAGTAGAAAAATATATTGATACAGATACATTTATGTTGACTTATGGTGATGGAGTGTGTGATGTAAACATAAAGGAACTTTTAAAGTTTCACCAACAACAGAATAAAATAGGTACTGTAACTGGGGTTCATCCTTCGTCACGCTTTGGAGAATTAATTATTGAAGGTAAATCTGTGAAAGATTTTAGTGAAAAACCGCAAACCACTAAAGGATTTATAAATGGTGGTTTTTTTGTTTTTGAGAAAAAGTTTTTTGATTATTTGGATAGTGAAGAAAATTGTTTATTGGAGCGCCAGCCTTTAGAGGATTTAGCTAATGATAAACAACTTTCAGTTTATTTGCACGAAGGTTTTTGGCAGTGTATGGATACAAGAAGAGAAATGGATATGCTTAATAAAATGTGGGAAGATAATAAAGCTCCATGGAAGAGGTGGTAAATGGCGGGATTTTGGAAGAATAAAAGAATTTTTATAACTGGATATGAAGGTTTTTTAGGATCTTGGCTTACTAAGTTTTTGCTTGATGAAAAAGCTATTATTGTAGGTTTGGATATTAAAACTCACCGTAAGGATACAAGTTTATCTAAAGATGATTTTAAAAAGATTAAAGTTGTAAAGGGGAGTGTTTCAAATCTTAATTTAGTAAATAAAATTATTAAAGAAAACAAAATTGGATTTGTTTTTCATTTAGCAGCTGAAGCTTTGGTCGGGGATTGTTATCTTAACCCCTTGAAAGCTTTTGATTCTAATATTAAAGGTACATGGAATATTTTGGAAGCTTGCCGTGAAAATAAATTTGTTAAAGGTGTTATCGTTGCTTCTACTGATAAGGCGTATGGTAGTCATAAAAATCTTCCTTACAAGGAAGATTTTCCTTTAATTGCAGACCATCCTTATGATGTTTCTAAAAGCTGTGCGGATTTATTGGCTAATACTTATGCACATAGTTATGATTTAGCTGTTTGCGTTACTAGGTGTGGTAATTTATATGGACCTGGAGATTTTAATTTTTCGAGGTTAGTGCCAGATACAATAAGATCTATTCTTAATAATGAAACTTTACAGATTAGAAGTGACGGTAAATTTATAAGAGATTATGTTTATGTAAAGGATATTGCGCTGGCTTATATGTTTTTGGGTCAGAATATGCTGCAAAAAGGATTACGCAAAGAAGCTTTTAATTTCAGTGATGAAAAACCTTTGTCTGTTCTCGAGATGGTTAATAAAATTTATAGTTTAATGCAAGAGAAACCGAAGTATAAAATTCTTAATAAAGCTAAGTTTGAGATTAAGGATCAATATCTTGATTCAAGTAAAGCTAGAAAATTATTGGGTTGGAAACCTGAGTATACTTTGGATGAAGCTTTAAATGAGACAATAAATTGGTATAAAGAATATTTGGAGGTACATAAATGATTAATGGTGTTGAAATTCATCCTTTAAGGCAGATTCCTGACGAACGCGGTAAAATAATGCATATGCTGCGGTCTGATGCAAAACATTTTGAAAAGTTTGGTGAGATTTATTTCTCAGTGATTAACCCTGGAGTAGTTAAGGGCTGGCATTTGCATAAAGAGATGATTTTAAATTATGCGGTTATCTCTGGAATGATCAAACTTGTTCTTTTTGATGATAGAAAAGATTCTTCTACGAAAGGGCAAGTGCAGGAGATATTTATGGGCGAAGATAATTATTGTTTAGTTAAAGTTCCTGCTAATGTATGGAATGGGTTTAAGGGTATTGGTATAACTCAAGCTATTGTGGCAAATTGTGCAACGTTAGCCCATGATCCGAATGAAATTGTAAGAATGGATCCGTTTAATAATGAGATTCCATATAAATGGGATTTAAAACATGGATAGGCGAAAAGTTTTATTAATCACGTCTACGGGATTAGTGGGCGGAAATTTATTGAAAGTTTTAGAAAATAAAAATTTCAGTATTATTGAAAGTTTTTACCCAGCGGTAGAAACTGGCAAAGGTGTAGGAATTGATATTACGAATAATGCTGATTTAAAAAAAGTTTTTCAAGAAAATAAACCTGATATTGTTGTTTTGAATGCTGCTTTAACCCATGTAGACCTTTGCGAAGAGAATAATGAATTAGCAAAAAAAATTAATATAGAAGGAACGAGAAATGTAGCATTGAATTGTAACGAATTTAATTCAAAATTAGTATTTTTTTCCAGTGATTATGTGTTTGATGGAAATAATGGGCCTTATTCTGAAGATGACCCAACTAACCCGATTAGTTATTATGGTGTTACAAAACTTGAAGGGGAAAAATTAATAAAACAATTAGTTAAAGATTATTTAATTATACGTACTACCGTAGTTTTTGGTTTTGAAAAATTAGGCAAAAATTTTTGTTATAGATTGATTAATACTTTAAAACAAGGTCAGAAAATAAATATTCCTCAAGATCAAATTGGTAATCCTACTTATGCTTATAATTTAGCTCAGGTTGTTGTTGAGCTGCTTGAAAAAAAACAAACTGGAATTTTTAATGTTGTTGGTAAGGATTTAGTAGATAGGTACCAGTTCGCTTTGGCGGTTTGCCAAGAATTCGGATTGGATAGCACATTGATGAATCCAATTAAGACTTCTGATTTGAATCAGAAAGCAAAACGGCCTTTAAAAGCTGGACTTAAAGTTGAAAAAGCAGAAAAAATTTTGGAAACAAAAATTTTAGGAGTGGAAGAGAGTTTGAAGTTATTTAAAAAGGAATTATCATGGAACAGTTAAAAAGAGAAATTTTAGAAAAAGTTCGGGAATACTATAAATCTAAATTTGCAAATAAAGAATTTCAGGCTGGTAAGACTTATATTTCTTATTCAGGTAGGGTGTTTGATGAAAAGGAATTAGTAAACTTAGTTGATTCAAGTTTAGATTTTTGGTTAACTGCTGGTAGGTTTGCTTTTGAATTTGAAGGAAAATTTGCTAAATTTTTGGATAGAAAATTTAGTTATTTGTGTAATTCTGGGTCTTCTGCAAATTTGCTGGCAATAACTGCTTTAACATCATTTAAGTTAGGTAAAAAAGTTTTAAAACCAAATGATGAAGTTATTACAACCGCTTGTGGCTTTCCTACGACTTTGAATCCTATATTGCAAAATAACCTGGTTCCTGTTTTTGTTGATGTTGAATTAGGTAATTATAATATCTGCGTAGAAAATTTAGAAAAAGCTGTTTCTAAAAAAACTAAAGCGATATTTATTCCACATACTTTAGGAAATCCTGCAAATATTGAAGTTTTAATGAATATTGCAAAAAAATATAAATTATGGTTTATCGAAGATAATTGTGATGCTTTAGGTGCAAAATTTAATAATAAGTTTACAGGTTCTTTTGGTGATATTGCAACAGGTAGTTTTTATCCTCCGCATCATATTACAATGGGAGAAGGTGGTGTTGTTGTAACTGATAACCCAGTTTTAGGTAGGATTATTGCTTCATTTCGAGATTGGGGAAGAGATTGTTGGTGTGATCCAGGTAAAGATAATACATGTAAAGGAAGGTTTAATTATAAATTTGGCAAGCTTCCTTTAGGATATGATCATAAGTACGTTTATTCGCATATTGGATATAATTTGAAGGTTACTGATATGCAGGCAGCTATTGGTTTAGCGCAGTTAGAAAAGCTTGAAGGTTTTGTCACGAAACGTAGAGAAAACTTTACTCTTTTATATAATGGGTTGAAAAAATACGAAGATTATTTTATTTTACCTGAATTTTTAAAACAAGCTCAACCGAGTTGGTTTGGATTTCCGCTATTGGTGAAAAAAAATAAACTTTTTGGAAGGTTAGAACTAGTGAATTTTCTTGAAAATAATAAAATTGCGACCAGAATGCTTTTTGGTGGAAATTTGTTGAGACAACCTGCTTATTCAAAGATTAAACACAGAGTTTTTGGCAAGCTTACCAATACCGATAAAGTGATGAATGATCTTTTTTGGATTGGGGTATATCCTGGTATAAATCAAGAGATGATTGATTATACCTTAAGTATTTTCGATAAATTTTTTAAAGAGAAATTATAATGTGTGATATTGTTTTGTTAGTTTATGACCAGCTTGAGTATACAAAGAAATGTATAGAGAGTATTTTTAATAATACCGATTATCCATATAAGTTGATTATTGTTGATAATGGTAGTGTTAAGAAAGAAACTGTTGAATATTTAGATTTGGTTGCTTTAAAAAATTCTGATAAAGTTATTATTGTTAGAAATAAAGAAAATCAAGGTTATGTAAAAGCAGTTAATAAAGGATTAGAAAATACTTCAAGTGAATTTGTTTGTGTCATGAGTAATGATACGATTGCTTATCCGGGTTGGTTAACGCAGATGGTTATAATAGCCCAAAAAGATAAAAAAATTGGTATTGTTAATCCATTATGGGAGTTGCCAAAACGAATTACCAGAAATAAACCAAAAATTTCTTTTAAAGTTATAAATAAATATTTTGAGAATGTAGTGAAGAAACAGAAAAATACTTTTATAGAAACTGATTGGGCAAGAGGATTTTGCTATTTAACTAAAAGAGAAGTAATCGATAAAATAGGCGGTTTAGATTTAGATTTTTCTCCAGGATACTATGATGATTGGGATTATTCTATGCGCGCTATTAAAGCTGGTTATATTTGTGTAAGAGCTAGTGGTGCGTTTGTTTGGCATTATAAAAATATCACCTATGGGAATGAACTTGGATACCAAGGATTAAATAAAGCATTAGAAGATAAAGCTAAAATTTTTTATCCAAGATGGGGTAAACCTTTAAGATTGTTGCTAGTGAATTCTGATAATTCTTCTGAATTTAATAATTTAATTGGAGATTTATTACGAGATCAGAATATGCTGACAGTAATTAATTCTAATAAAAAATTTAAATTTGATCATACTAATTTAATACTAAAGAATTCAATTCAATACTTACTTTTTATAAAAATAGGTTTTAGTTTGCTTGATAATTTTAGACATAACAAAAGTAAAAGATATAACCTTATTATTTGTAATAAAAAAATTCAAGAAATATTAAAAAAGTTTAAGTTTATTCAAGAAAACTATAAATTTGTAGTATTAAACAAAGATTATAAAAGTAAAGAAAAGATATCTGAAGTAAAGCAATATAAAAATTATTCTTATTAGAGAGGATTAAATGAAAATTTTAGGGATTGCTTCACCTTTTAGTCATGATTGTTCTGCTAGTATAATGGTTGATGGTAAAGTAATAGCCGCTGTTGAAGAAGAACGATTTACTCGAGAGAAACATGCTCCTGGGGCTAAACCGGTTAATTCTGTAAAATTTTGTTTAGAGCAAGCTAAATTAAAACCTAGTGATATTGATTATGTGGCTTTTCCTTGGGCTTTTGAAGCATTAAGGGCAAAAAGAACTGAATATTTTTTTAGATGTTTGTTTACTCGTCCAGATAGAGCGTTTAAGAAATTTTTTAAGAATTTTGTTGAACTAGAGCGACAAACCAGTTACATAAATGAAACTTTAACTAAATCCGGTTTTGATAAATTTGATAATAAAAAAATTAAATGGGTTGAGCATCATTTAGCTCATGCAGCAAGTGCTTTTTATTTCTCTGGAATGAAAGAAGCCTGTTTTATGTCTATAGATGCTGGTGGAGAAATATCATCAACAGTTTTAGGAGTTGTTAAAAATAATAAATTAGTAAAAATTAAAGAAATCGTTGCTCCTGATTCTTTAGGTGATTTTTATGCCACAATG
>CAYQXW010000028.1:0-13818 GCA_964421615.1 uncultured Planctomycetales bacterium | reverse complement strand
GGGATTGATTTATTTACACAGGGAAAAGTTAATTTAATTGATCAAAGAGTAAAAACTTTAAAACAAATGTTTAATTCTGGAAAAGAAGTTTTTATTCAGTTAGATATTTATACAGACCAGGCGAAATTTGTTGAGATGGATGGTATTATTTGTCCAGAAGCAAATAAGTTAGATTTAATTGTTAACGATATTGAGTTTGTAGAAACAAGATTAAGTAGAAGTCCGGAAGAAGTTGAGAAGAAACTTTTAAATAGGTTTAAGGAACAGCTTGATAAAGAAGGGTTATTATCTGAAGTTATCTTAACAGATGAAGAAAAAGGGTTGATTTCTGGATATTCTTTGTGGAGTATTAAACCTGTTTATTTTGCTAAGCCAGCTGATTTAGAAAATAAAGATGTTTTACTGGCAAATGCTTATGCACATTTTGGATTTATCAGTTTTTTTACAGCAGGGGATAAAGATAGCCATGCATGGTCGATTAGAAAAGGTGCTAGCGCGCATGAAGCAGCTGGTGCAATCCATAGTGATATTCAAAAAGGTTTTATTCGAGCAGAAGTTATTGCTTATGATAAGTTGATTGCTTCTGGGAGTTTGTCGAAAGCGAAAACTGATAATCATATGCGTCTTGAGATGAAAGAATATATTGTGCAAGACGGTGATTATATGGTAATTAGGACGAATAAATAATCAATGCAATGTTTTATTCCTAATTAACCGGGAATTTGTAATTTTTTGATATTTACTCGCTCATTGTTTATTAAAAAATGAAATGGTTTTCGCACAAAAAATTTTGCCGTCTACTGCGGTTTACATCTCATTCTCGGGACACGATAAAACCGTTGTGTCCCTTCATTTGATGTAAAGCCTTGTAGACTTTTGCCAAAATTTTTTTAATTGTGCTTAAACCATCTCATTTTTCTGCAATTCGCTCGTAAATATAAAATATGTTAATAATTTGTATTCAATTGTTAATTAAATAGTAAATTTGGATAGGAGTTGTAAATGATTAAAATTAAAAGGGCATTGATAAGTGTTTCAGATAAATCTGGTATTTTAGATTTGTGTAAAGTGTTAGCTAAATTTGGAGTAGAAATTCTTTCGACAGGTGGGACGGCTAAACTTTTGCATCAGAATAATATTCTTGTTCGAGAAGTTTCTGAATATACTAAATTTCCAGAGATGTTAGACGGAAGGGTGAAAACTTTACATCCGAAAATTCATGGAGGATTATTAGCGGTAAGAAATAATCCTGAACATATGAAAACGTTAAAAGACCATGATATTGGTCTTATTGATATGGTTATTGTTAATTTATACCCTTTTGAAAAAACAGTATCCAATCCTAATGTCGCAAGGCATGAAGCTATTGAAAATATTGATATTGGTGGTCCATCAATGTTGAGATCTGCAGCTAAGAACCATCAATCGGTTGTTGTTGTTTCAAACCCGAATCAGTATCAAGGAATTATAAATGAGATGGAAAATAATAAAGGTGCGGTTTCTGAAGAAACAGCGAGAATTTTTGCAGCAGAAGTTTTTCGTGTGACATCAGCTTATGATAATGCGATTAACCGTTATTTGAGCGGGTATAAATTTTCAGAAAATAAAAATGAGAAGTTCCCTCGAGAAATTACTTTTGATTTTGTAAAAGTTCAAGATTTGCGTTATGGCGAGAATCCTCATCAGCAAGCAGCATTTTATCGTGATGGTAAAACAACAACTGGTTTAAGTGCAATAAAACAGCTATGGGGTAAAGAGTTATCTTTTAATAATATTTTAGATTTGAATGCTGCGGTGAATATTGTAAAAGAATTTACGAATCCTGCTGTGGTTTTTGTTAAACATAATAATCCTTGTGGAGTAGCAGAGAATAAAGATATTACGAAAGCTTTTAAAGCGGCTTGGGTTTGTGATACGTTATCTGCTTTTGGTGGAATTATTGCGATTAATCGTAAAGTAGATTTGGAATTAGCTAAACTTATAGCTAAAAGTGGATTCTTGGAATGTATTATTTGTCCTGGATTTTCCGACGAGGCATTCGATATTCTTAAAGCAAAAAAGAATGTGCGTTTGTTAGAGTTAGGCTCTTTATTAGAAAAAAATAATCAAGTTGATTTTAAACGAGTTGCTGGAGGATTGTTAATTCAGGATGAAGATAATCAACTGTTAGATGAGAATAATTTAAAAGTGGTTACAAAACAAAAACCGACTAAATTGCAGATGGAATCTTTGTTGTTTGGTTGGAAAGTGGCAAAACATGTGAAATCTAATGCTATTGTTTTGACTAATGGGAATAAAACTGTAGGAATTGGCGCAGGGCAAATGTCGAGAGTAGATTCTGTTTTTATTACTAAAAGAAAAGCAGGTAAGTTAACTAAAAACGCATGTCTTGCTTCTGATGCTTTTTTTCCAAAAGAAGATTCTATCCAAGAAGCATATAAAATGGGAATTAAGGCGATTATTCAGCCGGGTGGATCTATTCAGGACGAAGCTGTAATAAAAGCTTGTGATAAATATAAAATTGCTATGGTTTTTACCGGGATGAGGCATTTTAAGCATTAAAGATGTCGTTATGAATTATTTACAAGTTACAAAATATTTAGATTCTTTTATTAATTACGAGAATAATACTGATTATAAGTATAAAGTTTCTTTAAAACTTGAACGGGTTAAAGGTTTTTTAGAGTTAATAGGTAATCCGCATAAGTCTTTTCGATCTATACATATTGCTGGGACTAAAGGAAAAGGTTCTACGTGTGTTTTTTGTGCATATATTCTTAGAGGTTTGGGATATAAAACTGGTTTATATACTTCTCCGCATTTAAATTCTATTCGAGAAAGAGTCCGAATTCTTCCTACACAAAAAAATAATGAAGATGTCTTTGAGGGAATCATTCCTGAAAAAGATTTTTGTTTGCTGGTGGAAGAATTAAAACCGAAAATTGATGCTTACTCTCAAAATTCAATTTATGGTCCGTTGTCATATTTTGAAATTATTACTTCTATTGCTTTTATGTATTTTAAAAAACAGAAAGTAGATTTTGCAGTGTTGGAAACTGGTTTAGGTGGCAGGCTTGATGCTACGAATATTGTTGAGCCTTTGGTTTGTGGTATTACCACTATTGGGTTTGATCATATGGATAAATTAGGGAATACGTTAAATAAAATTGCCCAGGAAAAAGCAGGGATAATTAAAAAAAATAATCGTTATTTATATCCGATAGTTGTGTCAGCAATCCAAAATAAAGTAGTCAATAAAGTTTTAATAGATAAATGCAAGAAAGAGCAGTTGCTTTTATGGGAAGTAGGCAAAGATATTGTTTTTAAAATGAGAGGCCAAAATAATAATTATCAGATTTTTGATGTGCGAGGAATATTTGGAGAGATTGAAAATTTGAAAATTAAATTATTAGGGGAATATCAAGTAATTAATGCTAGTGTTGCGTTAGGAATAATTTTTGCTTTAGAAAAGTTAAACCAATTAAAGTTTAACTTGCGAAAAATAAAGAAAGCTTTGTGGTTAACTCAATGGCCGGTAAGGTTTGAAGTTATTTCTACAAACCCTAAAATTGTTTTAGATGGAGCGCATAATCAGGAGTCAATGCAGGTTTTAGTGAAGACCGTAAAAGAAAAATTTTCTAAAAATAGAGTCGTTTTTATTTTAGGTGTATCTCAAGATAAAGATATAAAAAATATTTGTAATTATTTATTAAGACAAGATTTTAAGATTATTTTAACAAAGTCAGATAATCCTCGGGCAGCAAATCCCCAAGATATAGCAGGATTTTTAAGAGGAGAAGATGTTACGTTAACAAAAAATATACGTTGTGCATTGAAAATGGCTCAGGAATGTGCTATTAACAATACTGTTATTGTAGTAGCGGGTTCGATATTTTTAGCAGCAGAAGCCCGCAGAATTTTATTAAAAATAAATTATTAGTAGAAAAAAGTAAGATAAACACTAATGTTTTATCGATAAAATTTTTTCTCTATGTTAGGGGTTAAAAAACTAAATGAAAATAGATTTGAATGATACGATTGCGGCGATAGCAACTTCATACGGCGATGCTGGGATAGGGATAGTTAAACTTAGTGGTCCTGAATCCATTAGTATTGCTGATAAGATTTTTATATCTAAAAAAGGCGATTTGCCTTCGAATTTTAAAACTTACACTATGCATTATGGTTGGATTGTAAAAGACCAAAATACAATTGATGAAGTTATTTTAAGTGTTATGCGTGCGCCTAAAAGTTTCACTTGTGAAGATGTCGTGGAAATTAGTTGCCATGGTGGAATTGTTGCGCAAAGAGCAATTCTTGATTTAGTTTTAGATAAAGGGGCAAGATTAGCTTTGCCTGGAGAATTTACGCGTAGGGCTTTTTTGAATGGGCGTATTGATTTATCTCAAGCAGAAGCTATTCTTGATATAACTAAAGCTAAAACTGACCGAGCTTTAAAAATTGGAATTGAACAGTTAAAAGGTAAGCTTTCTTTAGAAATAAATCAAATTAGAAATATTTTATTAGATGTTTTGACTATTTTAGAAGCGAATATCGATTTTCCAGAAGAAGATATTGACTCTATTGGGAAAAATAAAATTGTTAGTCAGTTGCAATCTGTGCAAAATAAATTAAACAGTATTTTAGAGGCTGCTAAGCAGGGAAAGATTTACAGGGAAGGAATCTGTACTGTTATTTGTGGTAAAACTAATGTTGGAAAATCTTCATTATTGAATGTTTTATTGAAGGAAGAAAGATCAATTGTTACTCCAATAGCAGGGACAACGAGAGATGTTATTGAAGAGATAATTGATATAAAAGGAGTTCCTATTAGAATTATTGATACTGCAGGTTTGTTAAAGCCGAGAGATTTAGCGGAGAAAAAAGCAATTGCTAAAACAAAAATTTCTATAGATTTAGCAGATTTGGTTATTTTAATGTTTGATGGAAGCAGAAAACTTTCAAAAGAAGATTTAACATTGATTAAAAAGTTAAAGAAAAAGAATGTTTTAGCTATCATAAACAAAGCAGATTTACCGCAGAAAATTGAAAGAGAAATAATTTATAAAAATTTTAAACATATAATTGAGTTATCAGCTAAAAAAATTAAAAATATTGTTGAATTAGAAAACAGTATTGTTGAAATGATTTATAAAGGGCAAGTGATGATACATGAGTCAGTTTACATAAGTAATAATCGCCATATACAAGAACTTAAGAGAGCCCAGAAACTTATTGTTGAAACAATAGAAAATTTTAATGAAACATTATCAGTAGAATTTATTGCTCAAAATATAAAAGATTCTATTGTTTATATTGATGATATTTTAGGCAAAAATTTTAGTGAAGATTTGTTGGATAAAATTTTTGGCCAGTTTTGCATAGGAAAATAATAGAGAGGTGTGATATGGATAGAAAAAAAATTGAAAAAGCGGTGAGGGAGATTTTGGAAGCGGTAGGAGAGAATCCTAAGAGAAAAGATTTGTTAGATACTCCGCGTAGAGTTGCGCAGATGTATGAAGAGATTTTTTCAGGAATTGATAAGGATCCTGCGAAAGAGTTAGAGGTTGCTTTAGATCAGAAGCATGAAGAGATAGTGCTTTTAAAAGGAATTCCTTTATATAGTGTTTGTGAACACCATTTGCTTCCATTTATTGGAAAAGCTTGTGTTGCCTATATTCCTAAGGATGGAAGAGTTACTGGGCTAAGTAAATTAGCTCGGGTTGTAGATATTTTATCGCGCCGACCACAAGTGCAAGAAAGACTTACAACCCAGATTGCAGATATGATTATGTCGAAATTAAAACCGCAAGGATGTATGGTTGTTATTGAAGCAGAGCATCTTTGTATGTCTATGCGTGGTGTTCAGAAGCCAGGAGTTTTGACTGTAACTTCAGCTGTCAGAGGGGTTTTTCAAAAAAATGAAAAAACAAGGTCTGAAGCTTTGGCTTTGATGCGTTAAATTGAAACCGTTTTCATAAAAAGTTGTTTTACCCCTTAACTTTTAACAAGCTATACTTTATACTTGTACCAGTTTCTAGTTTATTTTAAAAGTTAAGGAGATTTATGAGTGTTCCGTTTGAAGAAGACAGGCGAATATTTACCAGATTCCAGATTCGTTTAGCTGCTAAATGTATTGTTAAAGGACAAAAAGAAGAATTATATCTGCGTACTTTGGATTTAGGAGCGGATGGAATAGGTGTTTTATTTGGAGAGAAAGTTAATATTGGAGATGAACTTGAGATTTGGTTACATATCCCTAATATAAAACAAGATTTTTATACTCATGGAAGTGTTGTTTGGATTCAAGATTTAGGGCAAGGTGAGATACGCTCAGGTATTAGTTTAGAAAAAGCCGATTTAATGGGAATATCCTTAGCTTTACGGGAAGTTCGAGAAAATCATAAAGAAGTCCGTCCGCATTTATCTTAAAATCTTTTCTGCAATAAAATCTATTAAAATAAAAATTATTATGATATAATTTCAGCATTAAGGAGAATTTATTTTGTTATGAGTGCAGCTAATTTTACATTTTATAATGTTGAAGTTAAAAAAACATCTGGCGCTAGTTCTGTCTATGTGAACGGAGATATTACTAATAATACTACAAGAGATTACCATACTGCTGTTTTTCGTGTTTCGTTATTTCAAAAGTCTGTTCTTGTTTGGACAGGGGCTATGAAAATATATAACTTCCGCAGAAACCAAACTAAATCTATTAATTATTTTCTGGAAAATTTTGATTTAACTCAACTGCATTTAGTTTCCCGTTGTGATTTGTATTTCGAGAGCGGTTATTAAAATTTTATGAATAAATTTAAAGTATTTTTTTTAATAGCTTTTTTTTTATTGAATATATTCGGTTCTTCTTTTGCTTCTCAAAATAATACTGATTCTGATAGTTTGAAGAGTAAAATTGAACTTAAGGTCAATAGTACAGAAAAAGAGTTGGTGAAAGTAAAAGAAAAATCCGAAGAAAGTTTAGAAAAATTAAAAATTAAACTTAATGAGGGTTGGAAATCCGCAAAAGAAGGAATTTCTAAAGGTTGGGAAGAAGCCAAGGCCGGGATTGAAAGGGGATTTCAAATTACTAAACAAAATATAGAAAAAGGGTTAAATAGCGGGAAGAAAACAACCGGACCGTTAAAGTAAGGTATATTCAATTAGACTATTAATTGTCTATCCAGACTTCTATATTGAATCGCTTCACTAATATGTGTGCATTTAATATTTTCTGATTTTTCCAAATCTGCAATAGTTCTAGAAACTTTCAAAATTTTATCATAAGCTCTAGCGCTGAAGTTTAAATCGTGCATGGCCTTTTTAAGTAATTCGGATTCGTCCTTTCCTAGATGACAAAATTTTTGAGTTTGTTTATGGTTCATCTTAGCATTAGTAGTCATCTTTTCTAAATTAAATCTTTGTTTTTGGATATTTCTGGCTTGTATAATTCTTTCTTTTATTGAATTGGAATTCTCTGCTGGGTTTAAATCTGTAATTTCCTGAAATTTTATTGCTGGAGTTTCAATGTGAATATCGATTCTATCTAATAATGGTCCAGATATTTTATTGCGATATTTCTGTATTTGGTTAATGTTGCAGCGGCATTGAGATTTGAGTTTTCCAAATCCTCCGCAAGGGCAGGGGTTCATGGCTGCAACAAAAATAAAATTTGCAGGGAAATTATGAGTACTATTCATTCTAGAGATATTTACGGTGGATTCTTCTAAGGGCTGCCTCAGGGCTTCTAAGCAATCTCTGTTAAATTCTGGCAATTCGTCTAAAAAAAGAACTCCTTTATGAGATAAACTGATTTCTCCTGGTCTGGGGTTTGAGCCTCCACCAACTAGTGCAGGATAAGATATTGTGTGATGTGGAGAGCGAAATGGAGGTTGTGTTATAATAATTTCGTCTGAGAATAAATTTTTTATTGCTGAATAGATTTTAGTTGTTTCTAGAATTTCATTTAAATTTAAATCAGGCATAATACTGGGGATTCTTTTAGCGAGCATAGTTTTTCCGCTTCCCGGTGGGCCAATCATTAAAATGTTATGTCCCCCTGCAATAGCTACTTCAATTGCTCTTTTTGCTGCGAATTGGCCTTTTACTTCTGAGTAATCTATTTGGTGAGTAGTTGTTTTGTTTAATATTTCTTCGATATTAGCGGTATATGGTTTTATTGATTCTGGAGAATTTAATATTTCTACAGTTTGTATTAAATTATTTACTGAGAAAATATTAATTTCTTTTACTAAACTAGCTTCTTTTGCATTTTGATAAGGAAGAATGAGATTTTTGATTTTTAAGTCTTTTAATTTCATAGCAGCCGCAAGACAGCCTTTTATTGGCCGGAGATTGCCATCTAAGGATAATTCTCCTAAAATATAAAAATTTTGTAAATTTTTATATTTAATTTGTTCCGAAGCGCAAAGTATCCCTATTGCAATTGCTAAATCAAAGCCAGTTCCATCTTTTTTGATATGTGATGGAGCAAGGCTTACTGTAATTTTTTCTTGAGGCCAATTAAACTTAGAATTTTTTATTGCAGATTTTACTCTAGTTTTACTTTCTTTTATTGCAGTATCTGCAAGTCCTACAAGATTGACTTGTGGAAGGCCATTTGTTACATCTATTTCTATTTCAACAGGATAAGCGTCTATTCCAAAAATTCCGTAGCTGTTAATTTTTGCTAACATAAAGTCTCCTTTTTTGAATAAATTATACAACTTACGTTCACTACGTTCCGTAAGTTGTGGCCTCATTAATAATAGACGAAAAAAAGGAAGAAATCTAACGCAAATAAATGTTAAAAAAAATTGCTTTTTGCTTTATCTATAATATAATATATAAACGAAAGGGTCAGAATATGAAGAAATATGCTAATTTTATAATGGCTTTTCTTTTTGGTATAACTGTTTGGACTTTTTTTGAATTTGTTTCTATTTTAAAAGAAAAATTAGATTTAAATGAACTTTTAGAGAAAGTTGAACAACATAATGTTGTTTTAAATCAGAATAATGAAAAGCTTTCTCAAGATTTAGATAATGAAAAACAAGTAAATACGCAGTTGAGTGATAGTTTGAAAACTACTCAAGATAAATTAACAGAAGCTTCTCAGAAATTAGAGCAGGCTCAAAAATTAGTTGAAGATTTAAATAACCAGCTTTCAGTTTCAAAAACCGAAAATCAAGTTTTAAGAGGGGAAATTGAAAGTTTAAAGATGAATTTTTTACAAGTTAACCAGGAAAAAGAAGTGTTGCTAATGAAGTTTAATTCGATAGAAGAGTTGAAAAAAGCAATTAGAGAATTAAAAGAAAAAATTAGAAATGGAAATCAAGTAGTTCTTGATGGATCTGGAAATAAAGGATATGTTATCAAAGATGGGAAATCTACGTATTCTAATTCTGTAAGAATTGATGTCCAACCGCTTCCTGAAACAAAATAATGACAAAAAAAATATTCCAAGAGCTTATTCATAACCGCATTTTTTTAATAACCATTGTGAGTTGGTTTGTTGCTCAAACTATTAAAGTTATTGTTGGTTTTTTTAAAGAGAAAAAAATTGATTTCCGTTGGTTTATTGGAACAGGTGGCATGCCTTCTAGTCATGCTGCAGGAGCTTCAGGACTTGCAATTGCTATTGGTTTGAAATACGGTTTTGATAGTGATATTTTTGCATTAGCAGCTTGTTTTATGCTTGTAGTTATGTTTGATGCGCAGGGTGTAAGACGTGCTACTGGTAGGCAGGCTAGGATTTTAAATAGGATTATGGATGATATTTATTGGCAAGGAAAAATGGGAGAGAATCGTTTGCGAGAATTTATTGGTCATACTCCTATTGAAGTTATTGCAGGATTCTTTTTGGGTGCTGTAATAGCTTTTTTGGTTCATTAGGAGATAAAAATGAATAAGAAAATTATTTTCGCAGTTGTAGGGGTAATTCTAGTTGCGCTGATTTTTAGTTTTGTTAAAGTCGTGGGTAAGTCTGCTTCTAATGGAAAGTTAACTAGTAGTAATTCTCAGGCTAAAGCATTGATTGTACAGGCTGAAGGATTTGAGACTCAAGGTAATCTTTTAGAAGCTAAGAAGTTTTATCAGCAGTTAATAGAAGAATTTCCTGGTGAAAAAGAGATTCTTAGTTGGCAGAAAAAAATAGATGATTTGAATATTAAAATTATTGTTTCTTCAATTGCTACTCCTAAATCTGTTTTTTATGAAGTTAAGGCGGGGGATAGTTTAGAAAAAATTGCAAAACAAAATAAGACTACAGTAGAATTAATAATGAAAAGTAACAATTTAGCAAATGAAAGAATTATTTTAGGGCAGAAATTAAGGTTGTGGACTGGAAAATTTACGATATTTGTAGATAAATCTCAAAATATTTTGATTTTAAAATCAGATGAAGAAGTTGTAAAAACGTATAATGTTTCTACTGGTTTGAACAATTCAACACCTGTTGGGACATTTAAAATTATTGAGAAGATTGTTAATCCTCCTTGGTATAAACCTGATGGGAAAGTTGTACCTCCTGGAACGCCCGAAAATATTTTAGGAACTAGGTGGATGGGGATTAATAAAGAAGGCTATGGTATTCACGGAACAACTTTGCCTCAGAGTATTGGTTCTCAAGCTACAGCAGGATGTGTGAGGATGTTGAATAATGAAGTAGAAGAGTTATATAGTATAGTTCCTCAAGGTACTGAAGTTACGATTGTCGATTAATTTGTGTAAAAATATTTAAAGGAAGGTTGTTTATGCCAAATCAAGAAGTAAAAAAAGTTTTGGATTTTGAAAAACCAATTGTGGAGTTACAACATCAAATCCAAAATTTAAAACATTATAATTCAGATAAAAAAATAGATTTTACTCCAGAAATAAAGAAGTTAGAAGAGAAATTAGTTAACTTGCAAAAAGATATTTATAGTAATCTTACGCCTTGGCAAAGAGTGCAGACTGCGCGTCATCCACAGCGCCCATATACTTTAGATTATATAAATTTATTGATGACTGATTTTATGGAAATTCATGGAGATAGATATTTTTCTGATGATAAAGCTTTAGTTGGTGGGTTTGCTAAAATTGGGGGACAGAAAGTTTTAGTTTTAGGGCATCAAAAAGGAAGAGATTATAAGGAGAATATTAAAAGAAATTTTGGATGTGCAAATCCTGAAGGTTATCGCAAAGCTCTTCGTTTAATGCAGCTTGCGCAGAAATTTAATTTGCCGGTAGTGATTTTTATAGATACTCCTGGAGCTTATCCTGGTTTAGGCGCAGAAGAGCGCGGTCAAGCACAAGCTATTGCTTATAATTTACGTGAGATGATTGCTATTTCTGTGCCGATTATAGCGGTTGTTATTGGTGAAGGTGGTTCTGGTGGAGCTTTAGGGGTTGGGGTTGCAGATAAAGTTTGTGTTTTGGAAAATGCTTATTATTCAGTTATTTCTCCTGAAGGGTGTGCTGCAATTTTATGGAAGAATAGCGCTAATGCTCCCATGGCAGCGGATGTTTTGAAATTAACAGGAAAAGATTTGTTGCGTTTAGGTATTATAGATGAAGTTGTTCCTGAACCAATGGGAGGTGCGCATCACGATCATGCTAAGATGGCAGCAACTTTGAAAGATGTAATTTTGAGAAATTTAAAAGAATTAATAAGTATAAATGATAAAGAAAAACTTTTAGAATTAAGGTATAATAAATTTAGAAATATTGGTAAGTTTGTATGATAGAGCAGGAATTAATTTTGCTCGGGCTTTTGAAAGAAAATCCCAAGCATGGCTATGAGATAAAAAAAAGAATTAAAGAAATACTGGGATTATTTGCAGGTATAGATCTAAAATCTATTTATTATCCGCTATCTATACTAGAAAAAAAAGGATTTGTTCTGAAAAAACAGGATAAATCTGGTAATAGGCCTACCAAATTTGTTTATGAATTAACTTCCAAAGGTAATATACGGTTAGAGCAGCTTCTCAATAAAGGTTTTTTAGATTTTCGCAGACCTCAGTTTACTTTAGATTTGAGTTTGTATTTCTTGCATTTAGTTAAGCCGGTTATAGCAAAAAGAAGATTAAAGGCAAGAGTATATATTTTAAAGAAGATAGTAAAAGATTTATTGCATATGGATCGAACTTTTGAAAAAAATAAGCAAACGCCTCTAAGAAATATTAATCAGCATAATCTGCAAATGGTCGAAGCTGAAATATCCTTTCTAGAAGATTTAATAAAAAAAATTTAATATGTTATCTTTTGATGTAGGGTTAAAAATTGGTGATTTAAAATTGAAAAGTAAATTTATTTCTGCGCCTATGGCTGGTGTCAGTGATTATCCTTTTCGTATATTAAATAGGAAGTTTGGTTGTGAATTGGCTTTTGTTGAGATGATTAATGCGCGTGCTTTAGGGTATAAAAGTAAAAAGACGAAGAGTATGCTTTTTAGTGATGAAAAAGATAAGCCTTTAGGTGTTCAGTTACTTGGATGTGAGCCGGAATATATTGAGCGTGCATTGGATATTATGAGTAAGTATAAGTTTGATATCTTAGATTTTAATTCTGCTTGTCCAGAAAGAAAAGTTGTGCGTAGAGGTGAAGGCGCTAAGTTAATGCGAGATCCAAAAAAGCTAAATAGTTTGTTGAAAATAGTTGTAAGAAGAACTAAAGTGCCTGTAACAGTTAAAATTAGAGCAGGTTGGGACCAAGATAGTTTAAATGCTGTTGATGTGGCTTTAGCGGCGCAGGATGCAGGAGTAAAAGCTGTTTTTATTCATGGACGTACTAAGACCCAAGAATATAGCGGGGGAGTAGATTATAAAATTATTAGCGATGTAAAAAAGAAATTAAATATTCCTTTAATTGGCAGTGGAGATGTTTTTAGTGCGCAGTTAGCAAAAAAAATGTTTGATGAGACTGGGGCTGATGCAGTGTTGGTTGCAAGAGGTGCGTTAGGTAATCCTTGGATTTTTAAAGAGTTAGAATCTTACTTTAAAGGAGATAATAAATTTTTTAGGCCATCAATTGATGAAATTGCAGACACTATGCTTGAGCATTTGAAAATGAATGTAGATTTTCATGGTGAAATTTATGGTGTTATTGCAATGCGAAAGTTTTTCCACTGTTATTCTAAAGGAATTAAGTCTACAAGAGTTTTAAGAGAGAAAGCCAATACATTTAAAACTCATGCTGCAATGATTACTCTAATCGAGGAATTCCGCCATTTAGGCAATAAAGAAAAATCTGTATAATTTTATTGGATTTGTTTTGAATTTTTAGATCTCTTGCTTTTCTTTAATTAATATGCTATATTGTTAATGGTGTTAACAATTAATGTGGTTAATAATCATGGAGGGTAATTTGTCTAATACTACATTATCTGAATTTGCAGATAAGCTTAACGAAATTATGCCAGTTATATCAAGATCCTTTTTTAAAATGTTGTTCAATGATGTTTTAAAAGGGAAGATAACAGCTCCACAATTATTCATTTTGTGTTTCTTATCAAGACAAAAAGAAGCAAAGATGACGGATATTGCTAATTTTTTAGAGGTATCTACTGCTGCTGCAACGGGCATCATTAATCGGTTAGTTAAATTGGGTTACGTTCAAAGAGTTTATGATGAAGCTGATAGAAGGATTATAAGGATTAAATTAAATGCTAAAGGCGAAGAATTTGTTAATAAAATTAATTCACAAAAAAAACAGAGAATTGTTGATATTTTTGGCAAAATTTCCGATAAAGAAAGAGATGAATACTTAAGGATTCTTATGCGTATTTATGAAATAATTGAAAAAGAAAAGAATGAGTAGGTAAATAATAATGAAAAA
>CAYQXW010000027.1:0-14004 GCA_964421615.1 uncultured Planctomycetales bacterium | reverse complement strand
GCAATCTGAAATTCCGGGTATTAATTCTCAGAAAAAATTGAAAATTTGGTATATTTGAGGTATTTTCCCTAGCGCTAATCATGCTGGGGGGTTACGTTTATTTGACATAATTACAGAGCTAAATTTGAGGCATGAAGTTGATTTATACTCCGTATATAATTCGTCACTTGATGAAAAATATCTAGAGCCAGTTAAAAAGTATGTTAAGGATATGAATTTAACGGGGAATGATTATTTGAATATTGATGAAATCCGTCAGTGGCTACAAAAAATTAAAAAAGATAATTGTTATTATGATGTTGTTCAGTTTGAGTATCCTAATAGTATTTCTATTATAAATGCAGGTAAGGAATTCGGGAAAAAAGTTGGATTTACTTATATGGAATGTGCTAGCCGTAGATATCTGCTCGATATATTGCTGCATTGTAATGAAATGAATAGAATAGGGTATGATGTAATAAATTTTTTAAGGCTGACACAATTAGAAAAATTAGCAGCTAAATCCGCAGATTTTACTATAGCACTTACAAATGAAGACCGGGATCATATTTTAAAATTCGGGAATAAATCTCCTTTTGTTGTACCTACAGGAGTAACTCATGAGCTTTTTAATAGAAGTTTAAAGAAAACTAAAGAAGTTTTTTCTGCTGCGTTTATCGGATTTTTTGATCATACTCCAAATATAGATGCTATGTTCTGGTATTTGAAAAAAATTCACCCTATAGTTAAAAATTATGTTAAAAATTATCGTATGCTGATTGTTGGTTCAGGTAATATTTCAAAATTACAAGAAATTGCTGCTAAAGACGAAAGTGTTGTTTTTACAGGATATGTGGAAGATATTGGAAAATATCTTTCTACAGCGCATATTTGTATATCTCCGTTGATATCGGGCTCCGGGTTTAGAGGTAAGATTAATCAATATTCTGCGTTAGGCAAACCTACTGTGAGTACGAGTATTGGATTGCAGGGAACTCCTTACGTGCATAATGAATCTGTTTTGAAGGCAGATACAACAGAAGATTTTGCTCAATGCATGATTAATCTTATTTTAAATCAAGATTTATATGATAGAATCAGTTTGAATTGCAAGAAAGTAGTTGAGGAAAACTTTAGTTGGGCAGTGCAGATAAAAAAGTTAGAGGCGATTTATCAAAAATCTATACAAAAATAATTTTTCTAATACTGTTTGGATTATTGGCAAGCATGGTTATATTGCGAATAAGATTAATTATTTTTTAGAAAAAAATAGTATATTGTTTAATTGTGTATCTCGTACTCCTGATACAAATGAATATTATATGGATTTAACTAATCCGCAAGATTTTGATTACTCTGAAATAAAAGAAAATGATGTTGTTTTAATGCTGGCTGGCTTATCTTCTCCTGATGATTGTGCGAAAAACCCTGATTTGGCAGAAAAAATAAATTTTACCGGTACAAAATTTTTTATAAACGGTTGTTTAAAGCAAAAAGCAAAAGTTATATTTTTTTCCAGTGATACGGTTTATGGTGCAGTGGATAATGTTTGTTTTGAAGATACTGTAGTTAATCCCATCGGGATTTATGCTCAGATGAAGAATAAAATTGAAGCTGAATTTAAATCTGAAGCAGGTTTTAAATCTTTTAGGCTTTCCTATGTTTTCGGGCAGGAAGATAAATTTATGAAGTATTTATATGGTTGTTCAGCAAAAAAAAATGTAGCACAGGTATATCATCCATTATTAAGAAATGTAGTGCATATTAAAGATGTTGCTGAAGCTGTTATAAATGTAATTCTAAAATGGCAGGATTTTAGTTTTAGTATTCTTAATGTTTGTGGCCTAGAATTATTATCAAGGGTAGATTTGGTTAGAATGTATTGTGAATATGTCGATGCAACTCTAAAGGTAGAGATTATTACTCCTGGGGAAAATTTTTTTGCGCAAAGACCTAAGGTGATTAAAATGAGCTCACATTATTTTGAACAAGTTTTAGGTAGAAAACCCGATAGCATAAAAGATGTTTTTGAAAAAGAGATAAAAAATAAAGAAAAGCAGGTATAAGATGAAAAAAAATGTTTTAATTACTGGAATTACTGGAATGGTAGGCTCACATTTAGCAGATTTTCTTTTAGAAAAAACTGATTGGAATATTTATGGGATGTGCCGTTGGCGCAGTCCTTTAGATAATGTCGAACATCTTTTAGAGCGTGTGAATAAAAAAGATAGAATATTTTTTGTTTATGGCGACTTGAATGATTATCCATCATTGCAAAAAAGTGTTGAAGCTTCAAAGCCAGATTATGTTTTTCATCTTGCAGCGCAAAGTTATCCTAAAACTAGTTTTGATGCTCCTATAGATACGTTGAATACTAATATTCTGGGAACAGCGCGGTTATTGGAAGTGCTTAAAGATTATAAAGAACGTAAAGTTATTGATCCGGTTATTCATATTTGCTCATCTTCCGAAGTTTTTGGTCGGGTTCCTAAAGATAAAGTTCCGATTGATGAAGAAAACAGTTTTCATCCAGCTTCGCCTTATGCTATTTCGAAAGCGGGAACAGATTTAGTCGGGCGTTTTTATGCACAAGCTTATGGATTAAAAACTTTAACTACACGTATGTTTACACATACTGGTCCTCGTAGAGGAGATGTTTTTGCGGAATCGACTTTCGCTAAACAGATTGCGATGATTGAAAGCAAAAAACAAGAACCAGTGATAAAAGTCGGCAATCTGCAGTCTTTGAGAACATTTGCTGATGTTCGCGATGCGGTAAAAGCTTATTATATGTTGGTTACTGTTAATCCTATTCCAGGAGAATATTATAATATTGGAGGAACATATACTTGTACTGTTGGGGAAATGTTGGAGTATTTAATTTCTATTTCCACAGTAAAAAATATAAAAATTGAAGTAGATAAAGATCGGCTACGTCCGATAGATGCAGATTTACAGGTTCCATCAACAGAAAAATTTAAAAACCATACAGGATGGAAATCTGAAATAACTTTTGAGAAGACAATGCAGGATTTGCTTGATTATTGGCGTTGTCGGGTTAAAGAAAATAAAATGTTTTTACAAAGATAAGTGGAGGAGAAATGCGAATTAGAGCCAGAGCGCCATTAAGAATCGGACTTGCTGGAGGAGGAACAGATGTTAGTCCTTACAGTGATTTATATGGTGGTGCAATTTTGAATGCCACAATAAGTATGTATGCTTATGCAACAATTACTACAGAAGATATTCCTAATGGGAATGGTGCTAAATCGGAATTTTTAAAATCTCCGGTAAAATTTTCTTTTTGGGCAGTAGATAAAGAAGTTAAAGAGGAGTTTGAATTGAAAGAATTATCTCCTCTTAAAACAGGCGGGCATTTTGATTTGCATAAAGGAGTAATTAATAGATTGATGCATGATTACCCTGAAGAGTTCATAGCAGTTTTAAATAAAGTTTCTCAAGTGGAACTGGCTACATATGTCGATGCTCCGGCAGGTTCAGGCTTAGGTACTTCTTCAACATTGACTGTAGCTATTTTAGGAGTTTTTCAGGATTGGATGAAGATTCCTTTAGGAGAATATGAAACTGCACAGTTAGCGTACAAAATTGAGCGAGAAGATTTAAGTATGGAGGGTGGTAAGCAAGATCAGTATGCGGCTACTTTTGGTGGTGTAAATTTTATGGAATTTTCTGCGCAAAATAGAGTAGTGATAAATCCGTTGAGAATTAAAAAAGAATACTTGAACGAATTAGAATTAAATATTCTTTTATTTCATACCGGAAGCAATCGGGTGTCAGCGAAAATTATTGCAGCGCAAAGGGACAATGTACAGGCAAAAAAACAAGACTCAATTGAAGCAATGCATTGTTTGAAAGAAGAGTCAATTTTAATGAAAGAAGCAATTCTTAAAGGGCAATTTTATCGGATCGGGGAATTATTAGATACGGGTTGGAAGCATAAAAAACAAACAGCAGTAGAGATTACTAATCCTGTTATCGATGATATGTATGAGACAGCAATGAAAGCAGGAGCTACTGGTGGAAAAATTTCTGGAGCTGGTGGTGGTGGTTTTATGATTTTATATTGTCCTGGGAATACTAGATATAATGTTATAAAAAGTCTAGAGCGTTTTAAAGGTGAATTCAGAAGATATCATTTTACGGAACATGGTTTGACTACGTGGAAAGCATAAAAGGAGCACGCGAAAATGAATTTATTTAAATATGTTGCAGCACATAAAAATCCTGTTGTAACAGTGGCGAATTGGATGGAATATCGTTATGATCAAGGTAAAGTGGGAATATTTGAATCTTTTATTTATCAGTTTGCTAAAATTGCTGTGAAGATCGCTGTTTTTATGTTTATGTGTGCAAAATGTTTAAGTTATATTTATATTGCTTTTTGCGGAAAGCAAAAAACAAAAAAATTAATTAATCGCAAAAAGGAAATTTCTGTTGTTATTGTCAATTGGAATGGGGTTAGATTATTAGATAAATGTTTGAAAAGCTTATATAAAGCTTTAGCAAAAATTCCAGGGACACATGAAGTTATTTTTGTAGATAATAATAGTACCGATGGCAGTGCTGGATTTGTTAAAGATAACTTTCCTGAGGTTAAAATTATTAAACTTAATCGGAATACAGGTTTTTCTATTGCAAATAATAAAGGAGTAAGAAAAGCTAAAAAAGATTTAGTAATGCTTTTAAATAATGACATGATGCTTTCGGCTAATGTTTTTGAAGTTATTCTAAATCATTTTGATGATCCAAGAGTTTTTTCTGTTCAGCCGAAAGTAGTTTTAGAAAATGGAAAACTTTGTGAAGGTTATTCCTGGAGTGAGTTTAAGGATGAGATGCTTTATTTTCATAATGAAAGGCAGTTAGAAAATATAAAGTTGGTAAACCATCCTGCAGAGACTTTATATCCCATGGGTGGATGTGTAGTAATGGATAGAAGAGAATACTGGAAGTTAGGCGGGTTGGATGAAATGTTTAGCCCGTTTACTTGGGAAGATGATGATTTGGGATATAGAGCGGCGAAAAGAGGGTATAAAAATATTTATGATCCGCGAGTTTTTGCTGTACATGAAAATTCAGCAACTATGGATGGGGGCGAGTTTTCTAAAACTTATATTAGGATGATGAAAGAAAAAAATATGTACCTTTTCTTCTGGAAAAATATAACTCATCCTTTTTATTTTCAGGAATACGTTAAAAGTCTGCCTAGAAGAGTGGATATTGCTAAAAATTGCCATGATTATGTGAGTTTAGCGGCTTATATCCTTGCTTTTTTTCAAATAGGTGAGATTATGAGAAGACGTATCCGAGAATCTATTTGGGAAAATGTAAGTGATAAACAAATGATTGTTTGCACAAAGAATGAAAAATTACGTGTAGAAAATAAGAAATCCAAACCGCACATTTTAATGGTTATGCCTTTTTTACCGTTTCCGATTACTCATGGTGTTGCAGTTAGAACCTATAATATGGTTAAGAATCTTAAAAAAGATTTTAAAGTTAGTATGCTTACTTTTAAGGATTCTCCGGATGCTGAAAATATCAAGGAGAAACTGGCAGGTGTTTTTGATGAAATTTATTTTGCGCAAAGAACTGCTCCTGTAGACCACGGTTTGTTATGGGCAGAGCTTCCTAAAAAATATAAATATTCTATCTCTCAGGATATGGAAACTAAATTGAAAAGTATTTTATCAGAAGATGATATTGATGTAGTCCATATTGAATTTGGAGAAATGGCACAATATATTCAATGTGTTGATAATCATCCGAGTGTATTTGTAGAAATTGATATTGGGCCTTTGTTTTATGGAAAAAGTTATATGAAAGCAGAGAAAGGCATGGAAGGTTTTGTTGAACCTTTAAAAGCAATAAATAATGAAAGATTATATGTGAAAAATTTTGATAGAGTAGTTACTATGACGGACAATGATACTGCTGTCTCAAGATATTTATTTCCTGAATCTAAGGTTATTACAGTGGAATCAGGTGTGGATTTAGAAAGATTTCCATATAGCTATAATAATTCTGCAGAAAAAAAATTGGTTTACTTAGGACATTATCGTCATTATCCTAATGAAGATGCGGTAGTTTATTTTGTAAATGATATTTTTCCGAAAATTAAGCAGAAACAACCGGATGTTGCTTTGCATTTAGTTGGTAGCAGTCCTACTCGTCCAATAAACCGTTTAAAAGATCGAGATGATGTTTTTGTTACCGGGACAGTTGCTAATGTTGGTGATTATTTAAAAGAAGGTATGATTTTTATTGCTCCAATCCGTTTAGGTGCTGGGATAAAAGGAAAACTTTTAGAAGCTATGTCATTAGGTTTGCCTGTTGTGGCTACGTCAGTAGCAGCAAAAGGTTTGGGGGCGATTGATGGTGAAAATATGATGATTGCCGATACTCCAGATTTATTTGCACAGAAAGTTATTGAATTGATAGAAAATCCTAAACTCCGGGAAAAAATATCTATTAACGCTAGAAAATTAGTGGAAACTCGTTTTGACTGGAGGGTGCTAGCTAAGAAATTAGGTAATATATATGTTGAATTGTTAGGGGGTGTTAATGAACGCTCATGAGTGGATAGAAAAAAGTAAATCGACGATTATTAAGAAATCGCAAGCGCAACGTCCATTTGGGTTGCTCAAAGATGAACTTAAAGAACTTCAGTTGGAATTAACTTATGCGTGTAATCTTAAATGTAGAATGTGTGATATTTGGGGCAAGTACAAAAAAAATCCTTCTCTGCCAAGAAGAGAAATGTCGGTAGAAGAACTTATTGGGTACATTTCTGAATCTAAACTTTTAAAAAATATTGAATTGGCGGTTATTTCTGGAGGAGAACCGTTTTTGAAGAAAGGTATTGTTGACCTTATTGGTTATTTTGTTCAAGATATGAACGCAAAAGTCGGGATTCTTTCGAATTTATTTAATACCGAATTAACTATTGCTAGTTTGAAAGCTGTAGATAAAAAATGTGGATTAGATAAATTATGGATTGGAACGTCTTTAGATGGTTTAGAATCCTGTCATGATAATACTCGAGGTGTCCCAGGTTCTTTTAAGAATTTTAATCGTACGCTTGCTCATATCCGTAGTAATTTTGAAAATTTCTCAGTGACAGTTAATTTTACTTTGACTACGAGTAATTATAAGGATCTTTATGCGGCTTACGATTTCTGCAAGAAGAATAATTTATCAGTAAGTGTGCAGTTTCCGGTTGCTTGGGCGGATGCAGAAAAATTCGTATTTACCGATGAGATGATGGCTTCAATTGAAGCACAGCTTTTACATATGATAGAAGATGAAATAAAAGATTTTGAAGCTGGCAAAATTGATGAGAATGGGTTAATGGTAAAGATATTTTATTTATCCGGAATGCTTGAATATAAAAAAAAGCCATGCCGGTTTTTTAAAAAATGCGCAATGGGTAGGAAAATTACAATTTTTTCTCCGGAAGGGAAAGTCTATTTTTGCCCAATATTAAAAAGCAAAGAAATCGGTTATTTACGCGATAAGCCGTTTGATGAAATCTGGACGAGCAAGGAAGCAAAATTAGCAAGGCAGAAAATAGATAAGGGAGCTTGTCATTGTTGGCTTAACTGCACTATTTATCCAAATGCTAGTGAAGCATTATATGGAGATTTGTCTTGTAAAAAGTCTCGGCAGAATTTATTGCAGAAATTATTAGGAGGCAAAAAATGAAAGAAGCTCCCGTTGTTGCTTTAAATTTTGCAGATAAAGTTAATATTCAGTTGCATTGTATTTTTGCTAGTTTTTTTTATTTTTGTAATGTTTTATGTAGAGGAATAGTTTTTATTCCTAGTTTATTGTATTCGATAATAAAAGTTATAGTAAAATGGTTTAGGTTTATTTTTTCAGGAGTTTTATATTTCTTTTCTAAAAAATCAAGGGCTAGGCAGTTGGTAAAAGAGGCAGAAGTTCTGGAATCTGCAGATGATATTAAGGGAGCTTTAAATAAGTTTAGATTTGCATTGTCGATTTATCCAAAATTGGAAGGCATAAATTTAAGTTTAGGAAGATGTTATTTAAAGGATTTATCTTTTGATAAAGCTTTAGAACATTTGAAAATTGCTTTAAAAAAAGATCCTAGCAGTCCGGAAGTGTATTTTTATTTTGGAACTATTTTTTATTATCAGAATAACCCTAAACAGGCTTTAGTGTATTTGGAAAAATCCGAGAAGCTTTTTATCGAACAGAAAAAGAAAGTTTTATCTGTTCAGATTAATGTTATTATGGCGGATTGTTACCAGTTGACCGGTAAATTTGTAGAATCAGTAAAGTGTGTACAGCGTACTTTTAAATTTAATCCTAAAGGCAGTGAAAAGTTATTTGCTATTTTAGGAAAAGCTTATGCCGGAATGAAACAGCCAACTGAAGCATTAGTAGCTTTTAAAAAGGCTTTAACTTTTAATGCTAATAATTTTGAAGTTTGGAATGATGTGGGTGAGCTTTTGTTGTCACAGGGTGATCAATCGAAAGCTTTGCAGTGTTTTAATCAGGCTTTAGCTTTAAATAAAGAATTTGATAAGGCTAAGATTAATGTGGAATCTTTGATGCGTATGCAAAAATAAAATATATGAATATTTTTTTTAAAAGGGAGTTAAATTTATGAAAATTGTTCTTCTGCAGATGCCGTCGTGGGGATTAAAAAGTCCGCCTTATGGGATGGCGTGTTTAAGTGCGTACTTAAAAGATAGAAATATTGAAGTTATCCAAAAAGATTTAAATGTTGATATGTATAATCATTTTAAAGGTACGGAATATGAAAGTTTGTGGGCTTTTAATGAACCTTTTTGGGGTAATTACGAAAAAGTTTCTCAATTTGTTAATGTTAATGGAAAATATTTTGCGCAGTTAATTAAGGATATTTTAGTGTTAAAACCAGATTTAGTGGGGTTTAGTATTCTTTGGTCTACTGAAGTTATGTCGCGTATTTTTGCACAGCAGTTAAAAATTTATGCCCCTAATATCCGCGTAGTTTTTGGCGGTCCGCATTGTGCTCGGCAGATGGAAGGGCCTAGAATTGCTAGTTTGCCAGAAGTAGATTTTGTTGTCCATGGAGAAGGTGAAGAAACTTTATTTGAACTTCAAGAAGCTCTTAAAATTGGGAAAGATGTTTCTGTTATAAAAGGCTTATTTAGTAAAAAAGATGGAAAAGTTTTTTATAAAGAAGATAGACCATTAATTACCAACTTAGATTCTTTGCCTTTAGCTGATTTTACTGGTATTGATTTTTCACTTTATCCTGATGCCATGATTCCTGTTAGTTCTTCTCGGGGTTGTCCTAATCGATGTATTTATTGTGATGAAAAAACATTTTGGCATACTTACCGTACGCGTTCCGCTAAAAAAATATTTGCGGAAGTCAAGCAGCAGTATGAAAAATATGGCGTGAAAAAATTTGAGTTTGTAGATTCTTTAGTTAATGGGAATATAAAAGTTTTGGAGGAGTTTTGTGATTTATTGATTCAAAGTAAGCTACCGATTAAATGGATGGGGCAAGCAGCAGTACGCAAGGAAATGACAAAAGAACTTTTAGATAAAATTAATAAGTCAGGGTGTTTTCATTTATGTTTTGGTATGGAACATTCAAGCTCGACTTTAATGTATCGTATGGGAAAATTGATGTGTAAAGGAGCTGATTTTAGTAAACTGATTAGAAATTCTCATGAAGTTGGTTTAAAAATCGGATTAAATTGGATGTTTGGTTTTCCTGGAGAAACAGAACAGGATTTTCAATCAGATTTAGATTTTTTTACAGAAAATAAAAAGTATTTGTCGGGTATTAATATTAATAATAGTCCAGGTTTTTGTGGGTTTACTCCTGGTTGTTATGCTTATTCTCACCCGGAAGAATTTGATATTATTATTGGAAGTGATCATTCCAATTGGAAATCTAAGGATGGAACAAATACTTATGTTACTAGATTAAATCGGTTTCAGAAATTTGCTAAACATTTGAAGGAATTAGGGCTTTACTGTAGTTTTCCTGTTTTTAGCAATGAAGCAGAACTTATAGGAAATTATTATTATAATGAAAAAGATTATATTAATGCTGCGGAATATTTAGAGAAATCTTTAAAAAACGAAGGAATTTCAATAAAAAAATTGCTTAAACTTTTTGAATCACTGCATCTTTCTAATAATAATGCCAAGATTATTGGTTTATATCGAGAATTTTTAGAAAGAACTAAGTTTAATAGTGAAGAAAGAAAAGTGTTGGATGAAAAGATCCAAAATTTTATGCCGTTTTCTGGATTATCTGCGGTGGATAATTATATTAATCCGGATGTAATTTTAATACAGGCTCCTGGGTGGGGGATATGGACTCCTCCTTTAGGTATTGCTATGCTTAGCTCTTATGTGAGAAGTAAAGGTTATAAAGTTTTGCCGATAGATCTTAATATTGAGTTTTATTTAGCTAGGGGAGAGAAATATAAAAATACCTGGAGTTTAGAACAGTCGCTTTATTTTTGGAATTCTCCAGCTAAAGTAGATGAGATGATTGTAGATAATAATGATTTAATTAATAATTTTATTAATGTTGTTTTGGAAAGTAAAGCCAAGATTATCGGTTTTGCTATATATGCTTCATCTTTATATTTAAGTTTATATTTGGCAAGAAAAATTAAAGCAGCTGATTCTAGTATTAAAATAATATTTGGTGGTCCACATGTAAGTAGATTTCAAGCCGGAATGGGAATAGTAAAAGAAAATTGCGTTGATCTTTTAGTCCAAGGAGAAGGTGAACTTACGCTTATTGATATTATTGAAAGAGTTAAAGCAGGAAAGGATCTTAAAGACTGTCCTGGTACATTGTGTTTAAAGGCGGATGAAATTGTAGATAATGGTGATAGGGATTTAATGAGTAATTTGGATGATCTTCCTTTTGTGGATTTTTCGGATTTTAAATTTAGTAATTATCAGGATAGTTTTAAAATGCCGTTAATGTCTAGCAGAGGATGTGTTAATCAGTGCATATTTTGTAATGAACGTCCTTATTGGAGAAAGTATCGTAGTTTAACTGCGGAAAGAATATTTTCAGAAGTGCAGTGGCAATTAAAAAAATATCCTAACATTAATTGGATAGATTTTCAGGATAGCGTTGTAAATGGTAATGTTAGAGAACTTTCTAAATTTGCAGATTTAATAATTAAAAACGGAATTAAAATGCGTTGGGCTGGGCAAGCAGTTATTCGAAAAGAGATGACCCTAGAGCTTTTAAAACGGTTGAAAGAATCAGGATGTGTATGTTTGGCTTATGGTTTAGAAACTCCTATTTCATCAATTATGCTTAAAGTGGGAAAAGTTGCTTCTAAAGATTGCGACCCTGAAAAATTAGTTAGAGAATGTGCAGAAGCTGGATTAACTTGTTCTTACAATTTTATGTTTGGTTTGCCTGGAGAATCTGAGGAGGATTTTAATTGCACACTAGATTTTTTACGGCGCAATAGAAAATATATTGCTACTGTTAATCCTAGTCCGTCTTTTTGTGGGTTCAGTAAAGGAACCTTAGGTTATGAAAATCCGGAAAAATATGGTTTAGATTTAAGTCATGGGTTATCATACTGGGAAACTAAAAATGGAGATAATAACTATAGAATTAGATTACGTAGGTTTGAACAATTCTGTAGATTAGTACAGGAGTTAAAAATAAGTACTACTTATCCGTCGGACAGGTTGCTAGATCGAGAAAGGTGCTTGGCGCAGTATTTTTATGCTTATGGGCAATATGATCAAGCAATATTATGTTATGAAGATTGGTTAAATAAAAATCCTACTGATCAAGCAAGTAAAAATAGTTTAGAGGATTGTTATAAAAGGGTTAAAAAGTCTTAAAAAAGAGTGGAGATAATTAAATGTCAAAAAAAGATATTGTTTTTGTACTTTGTCCCAAATGTGAGATTGAAAGTCCTCCTTTGAATGTTTCATGTTTATGTGGATATGTTCGCAACCAAGGTTTTAGCGTGGGGGTTTATGATTTAAACGTAGAATGTTATTTAAATCGGGGAGAAAAGTATAAAAGACATTGGGAAGTAGAGAACCAAGAATTTTGGACTCAGGCTAATTCTGTAGAAAGTTATTTTAATGACAATTTAGATATAGTAGATAGACTTTTAAAGTATATTGAACAAGAGAAGCCTTTAGCTTTAGGGTTTCCAAATTGGTTTGTTAGTTTTGAATCCAATATTTATATTGCTCGAAAAATAAAAGAAAAAAATCCTCAGATTAAACTTATTTTTGGCGGTCCGGATGTATCTATTAGGTTAATGACAGGAAGGCTTGCGCGTAAAGATTATATGTTTATAGATGCTTTTGTTTTAGGAGAAGGAGAGTTAACTTTAGCAGAGTTGTTAACTCGTTTTAAAAAAAGAGAGAGTATTATTGATTGTCATGGAGTTGCTTCTTTTCAAGAAAATAACTTACGTATGAGAGCTCAACGGCAATTAATTCCGGATCTTTCAATTTTACCGCCACCAGATTATTCTGATTTTAATTTTGAGAATTATACTACTAAGGGCACACATTTAGCTACACACTTTAGCCGAGGTTGTATTAATAAATGTATTTATTGTGATGAAAGAGTTTTATGGGGCGTATTTAGAACAAAAAGTGGTAAACAATTTTTTCAAGAAGTTAAAGAGCTAAAAAACAAATATCCTTTTTTAACACATCTTACTTTGAATGATTCATTAGTTAACGGAAGCATAAAAGAGCTTACTGAATTTTGCCGTTTGATGACAGAGAATCCTTTAGGGCTTACTTGGGGAGTTTTTGCTATAATTCGTAAAGAAATGGAACCGGATCTTTTGCGTCTTATGAAAAGCGCTGGTTGTAGTAGATTAATGTATGGAGTGGAGAGTGTTTCGCGTCCTGTTTTAGAGAAAGTGGGTAAAGTAATGACCAGAGGATGTGATATTGAGAAAATAATTCGAGACACTGCTGATGCAGGAATTCAAGTTTGGACAAATTTTATGTTTGGTTTGCCAGGTGAAACTGAAGAAGATGCACAACAGAATATAGATTTTGTAATACGAAATAAAAAATATATTCATTCTGTATCTCCAACTTTTGCTTTATGTAATTTAAGTGAATTTAGTGGAGCACATTTGTATCCGGAGAAATATGGAATTAAAAAAAATGTACATATCCATTATTGGGAAACAGAAGATGGTAAAAATAATTATCTTGTGCGTCTTAAATGGTTTGAAAGATTTTGTACTGCAATTAATCGTGCGGGAGTTAATAATGCCTACCCACATAATAGATTGGTGGATAGGGATAAAAAAATCGGATACTACTATTATTATAAAAAAGATTATACTAATGCTGTAAAATATTTTAAAAAAGCTATTAAAATTGAACCTTGGGATAAACATTTAGAAAATACTATTAAAGAAATAAAAGATACTATTGTAGTTAAGAAGTCTCTTGTAGTTCAAGATTTAAAAGTTAATAGGGATCTTTATACCAATAGATATATTGTAAATTTTTTGGATGCAACTGAATCTGTTGATAATCTTGATATTTCTAGCTATGGAGCAGTAAGGTTTCGTCCTGGTCAAGGAAGTATTGTTATTCATGGTTTTAGTGGAGGGATTAGCGGACAAGTTGTTAATATTTTTAAAACAGATTGGGCGGGAGTAGTTGTTATAAAACATGCGCATGAAAAAGGAGCGCAAAAAATTGTAACAAAAGACGGTAAAGCTTTAATTTTAGGGTCAAACTCTTTTGGAGGCGCAACTTTTGTATATGAAGGTAATTTCTGGTATGAAATTGCGCGTTAGCAATATGAAAAAGGTAAATACAAAAAATTATCCTATAAGCGTAATTATTCCTTATTACAATGGTTCTCAGACTATTTTAAAATGTTTAAAAGCTTTAGATCAGCAGAAATCAATAGAGTTATTTGAAGTTATATTAATAGATGATTCTGGTAAAAAAGATTTTTTGAAGATAAAATATACTCCACATAAATTTATA